>JBILQT010000033.1:0-41648 GCA_044373065.1 Sandaracinaceae bacterium | reverse complement strand
CGCGTGGAGATTCAGACGGAGGCGCCAGGGCTCTCCAGTGAGGAAGTTGAGGCGCTCGTCACCACGCCCCTTGAGGCGGCGCTCGCAGGCACGCCGGGCCTCACCGCGATGCGCTCGAAGTCGGTGCTCGGGCTCTCCTCGATTCTGATCTTGTTTCCGATGGGCACTGACCTTCTCCAAGCGCGCGCCTTGGTGCAGGAGCGCATCACGCGAAGCACACCCAGCCTGCCGACCGTCGCGCGTGCGCCTGTGCTGCTCTCGCCGCTCTCTTCGACCAGCCGCATCATGAAGATTGGGATGTGGTCGGCGACGCTCACGCAGACTGAGCTCTCGGATCTTGCGCGCTGGCGCGTGCGCCCTGCGTTGATGTCGGCGCCGGGTGTTGCGAACGTTGCCGTCTGGGGCGAGCACCGCAGGCGCTTGGAGGTCGAGGTCGACCCCGATCGACTCGTTGCAAACGGTGTTGATCTCTCAAGGGTTGTCGCGGCCTCGCGTGATGCACTCACGCCGCGCGCAGGCGGCTTTGTGGACCTTCCCACGACGCGTCTCCCGGTCGTGCTGATGCCGATGGTGCGCGACGCAGACACGCTCTCTCGCGTGCCTCTTGCGAGCCTGGGCCGCGGGACATTGACGATAGGGGATGTGGCCGAGGTCCGTGAGTCGTACGCCGTCCCGATTGGCGATGCGCTTGTCACGCGCGGAAGTGGCGTGCTGCTCATCGTGGAGAAGCAGCCAGGCGCGAGCACGCTCGATGTGACCGAGGCGATCGATGCGACGCTCGAGCGGCTGCGCCCGGGCCTTGGAGACGTGGAGGTTGATGCCACGATCTTCCGGCCGGCGAGCTTCATCGAGCGGGCGCTGCTCAATCTCGCGCAGGCGATGGGGATCGGCTGTGCGCTGGTGATCGCCGTGCTCTTTCTCTTCCTCTGGAATGCACGCGCTGCGCTGATCAGCGTGCTGGCCATCCCGCTCTCACTCCTTGCGGCTGCGTTCGTGCTGACGGCGATGGGGCAGACGATCGACACGATGGTGATCGCGGGCCTTGTGATCGCGCTTGGTGAGGTGGTCGACGATGCGATCATCGACGTCGAGAACATTCACCGCAGGCTTCGTGCGCTCGCTGAGCCTCCGGACATGCGCACGGCGATACGCGTGGTGCTTGAGGCGTCGCTTGAGGTGCGAAGCGCCATTGTCTTCGCCAGCCTGATTGTCCTCTTGGTGTTCATGCCCATCCTCTTTCTGGAGGGCGTGGCAGGTGAATTCTTTCGGCCTCTCGCGCTCGCGTATGGCCTTGCGATCGTCGCGAGCACACTCGTTGCGCTCACGATTACACCGGTGCTTGCGCTCCTCATGCTGCGGCGTCTGCCGGCGGTCGAGCGGCCCTCGCCCCTCGCAGGGGTGCTCCTGCGCGCCTATGAGCCCCTGCTGCGCCGCTCGCTCCATCACCCCAACTTGCTTCTCTTGGGCACGACCGTCTTGCTCGCGTTGACGGCCGGGCTTGGCTCGACGCTGCGTGAAGAGTTTCTTCCGCACTTCGCCGAGAACGACTTTTTGATGCACTGGGTCGCGCGACCGGGGACCTCGCTGGAGGCCGTCACACGCAGCGCGAACCTTGCGCGCGAAGAGCTCCTCACCGTGCCTGGCGTGCGAAATTTTGGAGCCCATATCGGACGCGCGGAGGTTGCCGATGAGGTCGTCGGGCCCAACTTTGCCGAGCTCTGGATCAGCGTGGACCCGGAGGTGGATCTCGCGGCCACCCAGGCGCGTGTTCGCGAGGTTGTGGACGGCTATCCCGGCGTGTTCCGTGATGTGCAGACTTACCTGCAAGAGCGCATGCGCGAGGTGCTCAGCGGTGGCGGTGGCGCCATCGTCGTTCGACTGCGCGGAGACGACATCGATGCACTGCGGCCCCTTGCAGGAGCGCTTGCGCACGACCTCGAGACGGTGCCGGGCATCGCGCACGCGCGGCCTGAGGCACAGGTGCTCGTCCCGCAAATTCAGATCCGTGTGGATGCGGAGCGGTGTGCGGCGTTTGGTGTCGAGCCGGGGCTTGTGCGCATGCGTGCTGCGACCTTGCTCGCAGGCGAGACGGTGGGGCAGTTCGTGCGCGGGCTTCAGCCCATCGACGTGGTCGTGTGGGGCAACGAAGCAAGCCGTGGAGACGTCGCCTCCCTGCGTGACCTCGCGATTGCGGTGGATGGTCGCGTGCTCACACGGCTCGGCGATGTTGCGGATGTGCAGATCGTGCCGGTGCCAAACACCATCGCCCACGATGCCACCACGCGGAAGCTCGATGTGCTCATCGACCTCGCGCCCGGGGCCGATCTTGCGCAAGTGAGCGCGAGCGTCGCAAGTCGGGTGCATGCGCTCGCATTGCCCGCGGGGCACCACGCGGAGATCCTTGGGGAAGGGGCCGCGCGCAGCGCTGCACGCACGCGTCTCTTCAGCATCGCGGCCCTGGCCCTTGTCGGGATCTTCCTTGTGCTGCTGGCCGATTTTCGCTCTGCCCGGTTGGCGCTGATCGTCTTCAGCAGCCTTCCATTCGCGCTCGTGGGCGGCGTCGTCGCCGCGGCCTTCGGAGGTGTCGTCTCGCTTGGAACGCTGATCGGCTTGGTCGCTGTGATCGGCATCGCGGCACGCAACGGGATCATGCTGGTCTCGCACTTTCGCCATCTCGAAAGCGAGGGCATGCCCTTTGGGCCGGAGCTTGTGGCGCGTGGTGCACGCGAGCGACTTCTGCCGATCCTCATGACGGCGCTTGCGACGGGGCTCGCGTTGGTTCCGGTCGCACTTGGGGGCCAGACAGCGGGCCATGAGATCGAGCATCCGATGGCCGTGGTCATCCTGGGCGGCCTTGTGAGCTCCACCCTTCTCACGCTCCTTGTGACACCCGCGCTCTACGCCTGGCTCGGTCGTCGCGTTGAGGGCGAAGAGACCGTAGGGTCCTGAACATGCGCGTGCTCGTGGTCGACGATGAAGCGGATGTAAGGAGCGTGGTTGCGCGCGCGCTTCGCGCCGATGGCCATGCCGTCGCGAGCGCTCCAGACCTCGAAGGTGCACGCGCGCAGCTCGCCGAAGGAGGGACGGATTTGGTCGTGCTCGACCTCAGACTTCCGGATGGTTTCGGCCTCGATCTCTGCCGCTCGCTTCGCGCAGAGGGCTCAACGATTCCCATCTTGCTCCTCACCGCATTCTCGCAGGTTGCCCTTCGCGTGGAGGGGCTCGATGCGGGTGCGGATGATTTCCTCGGCAAGCCCTTCGCCGTGGCCGAGCTGCGTGCGCGAGTGCGTGCCCTCGGGCGACGTGGCGCCCTGCCGCGTGGGCTCATCTACGTGCACGCCGATGTCGTTCTCGACTTTGCGGGCAGGCACGGCAAACGCGCTGGCAAGGACGTCGCGGTGACGGCAAGAGAGTGGGCGATTCTGGAGATGCTCGCGCGGCGCGCAGGCAGAACCGTCTCGCGCACAGACCTTCTCGACGGCGTCTGGGGCGACACAAGCGAGACCGCCGCCAGCAGCCTCGAAGTGCTCATCGGCAGGTTGCGGAGAAAGCTCGGCGCAGACCTCATTCGCACGCTGCGGGGCGAGGGCTACGCGCTGATGGAAGGGCGCGCGACGTGATGCCGACAGCGCAGAGCAGCATCGTTCGACGGGTCGCATCGGGTGCCGCGCTTGCGGCCTCTGCGGCTGCGCTTTTGGCGGCTTTTGCGACAAGTGCCTTTGCGCTCTACCTCATCGAGCGCGCCGAGGACCGAAGGCTGGAGGAGGCCGCGGTGACGTTTGCCATTGAGCTCGCGCACGAGGGCGTGGACCTCGCGGCGATAGAGCATGTGCACCGCGACGAGTCAGAGGAGATGGAGCACACCGGCATGCACTTCGCCGTCTATGACGCTGAGGGAAGCTTGCTCGCGGGGGATCGGCGCTTGGGCTTGCCGGACACCGCGGGGTGCGTGACGACGCATGCGAACGCACTGCGCGTTTGCCGCGCGCGCACATCGAGCGGGCTCTCTGCGGTCGTGGGCGCCGCGCACACGTCGCTCGCTCCGATCCTCGCGGGCGCCGCGGTGTTGGCCGCGCTCGTTGCAGCGATGTTTGCGTGGTTCGCGAGCCGTCCGATCTCACGCGCTGTCGTGGCGCCGCTGACCCGCCTCCGTGAGCGCATTGCCGTTCTTGATGTGGACGCCATCTCGAAGGCCGATCTCGGCGCCGACGAGCACATCATCGAGGTGGATGCGCTGCGACACACCCTCGGCCAGTTGATCGTGCGCGTCGATCGCTCGCTCTCAGAGGCCCATCGCTTCGCGGCCAATGCGGCGCATGAGCTGCGCACGCCGCTCACCTCGGTCCGTGCCGAGCTTGAGCTTCTCGTCGAGGGCATGACGGAAGAGCGTGGTCTGGAAGGAGCCCGCGAAGGTCGTGGCGTGGAAGGAGCCCGAGAGGGCGCTCTGGCGGCGCAGCAGAAGCTGGCCGATCTCGCCGTCCTGGTGGAGCGTCTGTTGATTCTCTCTGTGCCGGCGCGCTCCATGGTGGATGCCCATGAGATCGTGTCGCTGCGTGACCTCCTGGAGGATGTTGTGGAGGCGCTCCCGAGAAGCGATGCCGCGCGTGTCGCCCTCTCGGATGAAGATGCGCTCGTGCGTGGCGATGCCGCGTTGCTTCACACGATGACGTCGAATGCGATCGCCAACGGCCTCAAGTTTGGCCACCGCGTGACCACCGAGCTCACGCTGCAAGGCGACGAGGCCATTCTCCATGTCGAGGATGATGGGCCAGGGATCGACCCTCAAGAGCGTGAGCGCGTGTTTGAGCCCTTCTTCCGCTCACCCGACGCGCTTCGTCGTCGCCTTCCCGGGCACGGCCTTGGGCTCGCGCTGATTCGTCATGTGGCCCAGACCCATGGCGGCCAAGCTTCGTTCGCGGAGCGCACTCCGGGGCAAGGCACGCGCCTTGTCATCCGCCTGAAGCTGCACCGCGCCGTGCCGTGAGCCGAGCGCGCGTAATCCCGTCGGGCTTTGCCCTCACTCTGCGCTAGGCTCGCGGCGCTTCATGCGCGAGACGCCGCTCCACGCTTATCGTTTCCTCTTCGTCGTCGGCAAAGGCGGTGTTGGAAAGACCACCGTCGCTACGGCGATTGCTGTTGCTGCGGCATCACAGGGCAAGCGCGTCTTGCTTGCGATGTGCAACGCCAAGGAGCGCGTCAGCTCGCTGCTGGGCGTGCCGCCTGTGGGCACCGACAACGTGACGGTGATGCCGAATCTCGACGCCGTGAACATGGTGCCGAAGGAGGCGCTCGAAGAGTACGGCTTGATGGTCCTGCGCTCGCGCACGCTCTACAAGGCCGTCTTCGAGAACTCCGTTGTGTCGAGTGTGCTGCGGGGGACGCCCGGCATCGAAGCCTGGTCGATGCTTGGGAAGGCGTATTTCCATACGAAGGAAACGCTGCCGGATGGACGCCCGCGCTACGACCTGGTGATCGTCGATGCGCCTGCGACGGGACACGGGCTTGAGATGCTGCGGGTGCCGCGCGTCATCACCGAGATAGCGCCTGCGGGCCTTCTGCGACGTGAGGCCGAGGAGGCCGTCGGCCTCTTTCGCGACCCTGCGCGTGCGGGTGTGGTGCTCGTGACGCTCGCCGAGGAGATGCCTGTGCAAGAGACCATTGAGCTCTTCACGACCATCCGCACCGAGCTCTCGCTGCCCGTGAAGTTGCTCGCGGTGAACCAAGTCTTGCCGCGTCTTTTTCAGGCCACCGAGCGAAGCGCCGTCGAGCAGGTGCCCGACTTTCTCGCGGAGAGTTCGGCGCTGCTTCCCCTCGCGCGTGCAGCGCGCACACGGGCGACGCGTGAGGCCATTCAGGAGACGAGCTTGGCGCGCTTGGCCGAGCGACTGCCGGGCCTTCCGCGCGTGACCTTGCCGCTCCTCTTCACGCCTGAGCTTGGACGTGCTCAGGTCGAATCCCTCGCCGCCGTGTTTGATCTGCGGCGCGCTCAGTGACCTCACGAACTTGAAGGCGAGACGTGTTGTGAAACAGCTTCATCATCCGATTCAACGGGCCGTCGAGGATGTCTACGCGACCGGCCACACGCCGCGTCTGCAGGTGGACGCGCGTCGCGTCGATGTCGTAGTGCCCGAGTTCATTCGCAAGCAATGGCAGGCGCGCCTCGTGATCGACCTCGACCCGAGCTACCCGCTCAACCTCGAGTACACGAAGGTTGGCGTCGAGGTGGACTTGGCCTTCCAGGGTCAGATCACGCGCTGCGTGTTCTCGTGGTCGAGCATCTACGCGATCATCGACCGCTCCACGGGCCGCGGCATCGTGGTGGAGGCGCACCTTCCGCCCGCCGAGCTCGAGGCGGCATTGATCTGGGTCGATAAGCCAAAGCCCGCGCCGAAGAACGGCCGCAAGCCGTCGCCGCTGCGTGCGCTCTCACCGAGCGGTGCCAAGCCAGAGAAGGCCGCGAAGGCCAAGGCAGCGAAGGCCGAGGCGCCGGTGGAAGCGGAAGCCCCGCCCGCGAAAGAGACGAAGCCTGCAGCGCGCGTGATGTCGCTCGCCGACCGTCGCAAATCCTCGCATCCGATCCCGATGGAGTCGGCCGCGATGAAGCTCGACACGAGCGATGCGAATGCGGAGACGCCACCTCCTTCGAACCCGAAGGAAGACGAGGCGAAGGCACGTCGTGCGCGCTTCCGCGTGATCGACGGCGGGCAGTGATTCGCTACAAAAGACGCATCGCACAAGGGCTCCTCGGGGCCCTTCTGCTTGGCTGCGGCTCCACGCCGAGCACGCCTGAGCCACCGATCGAAGCGCCGGTGGAAGTGCCCGCAGAGGTGCCCGTCGCAGCGCCTCCCGAAGTCGCCCTGGAAGCGCCCGTCGAAGCCGCCGTGGAGGCCCCCGCCGAGCCCGCACCGACGGTCGAAAGCTTCGCGCCCTTCGTTGCGATCGACACGCACTCCGACACGACGCAGCGCCTCCTGGATGAGCACGCGGATCTCGCCTCGCGCCTCTCGGATGGCCACGTGGATTTGATTCGCATGCGTGAGGGCGGCCTCAGCGCGGTGTTCATGAGCATCTGGGTCGACCCACGTCGCTACCCTGGTGAGGAAGCGTGGACGCGCGCGCAGGCGCTGATTGCGTCGGTGCGTGAGTTTGTTGCGGCGCATCCCGATCAGGTCGTGCTCGCGACGACGGCGGAGGAGGTGCGCACGGCCAACCGTGAGGGGCATGCGGCGATGCTGATGGGCATCGAGGGCGCGCATGCCTTCGGTGAGGCCGAGCCCGAGGTGCTCTTTCAGCGCCTTGAGGAGTCGGCGCGCTTGGGCGTTCGCTACGTCACGCTCACGTGGACGAATGACAACGTCTTTGGGCATGCCTCGACGGGCCATCACCCAGGCCGCGGCCTGACGGATGTGGGCCGCACGCTCGTGACGCGAATGAACGATCTCGGCGTGATGGTCGACGTCAGCCACGTCTCGGATCGCACGGTGCTCGATGCGATCGAGGTTACGCGCTCGCCTGTCATCGCCTCGCATTCGTCTGCACGCGCGCTGGCCGATCACCCGCGCAACCTCTCGGATGTGCTCCTGCGCCGCATCGCCGAGAACCACGGCGCGGTGTGCATCAACTACTACGCGCACTTCATCGACCCAGCCTACGGCGAGGCCCGTCGCGCCCTGGAGCGTGAGCATCGCGCTGAGTTCGATGCCTTGCCGCGAGGCCGCTCTTGGACGACCGCACGCGCACGCAACGCGCTCGCGCATCAGCTCGCGCCGGACCTTCACCCACCGACGATTCGCACGCTCGGTGCGCACTTCGCGCACGTCGCTGAAGTGGCCGGGATGGATGCCGTCTGCATGGGCTCGGACTTCGACGGCATCTCGGAGCCGACGGGCATCGTCGATGTGAGCGAGATGGGAAACATCTACGCGGAGCTCACGCGGCGCTCGCTCGATGTGCAGCGGATTGCGGGCGAGAATGTGCTGCGTGTGATGGCGGCGAATGAGGCGAATGTGCGGGTAGGGGCGGAATAGAAAAGGCGGCGCCTCGCTGGTGAACCGCAACGCTCGCTAGGGCTCGCGGTAGGCGCCTGAGCGGTCGATGGTGCACCCGAGAGGGTTGGGTCGCGCGCAGTAGTACCGACGCTCACCTCTGAGCTCGTCCGTGTCTCCGCGTACGCACGCCTCGTTGCGCGCCCCGGAGCAACGTGCCTGCGCCCCAACATTGAGCAGGCAGAAGTTTGAGCCGTGAACCTCGCAGGCAGTCCAGAGCCGCTCCACACATTCCTCGATGGATCGCACGCTGCCTTCGCCAACAACGATGCAGTCCGGTGACGTGTAACCCGCCATGCCATCGGCTCGTTCGTCGAGGTACGCGCAGATTCGCCGCAGCCCACTGCGAGGTAGCTCGCACACTTGGGCCGTGTCCGGAATGCCCGGTACGACTTCCGAGACCACAGGTGCATCGCCCGTCGCATCCGGCAGCACCCCTGCATTCCGTGTGTTGGTGAGCGCGCAACCCGAGAGCAAGCAGACGAGGAGCAGGGAGCAAGTTGGGTTCGTCACAGCGGATCTCCTGTTTCGTCGCGCGGCAGAGACGAACCCGCTCTGCGATCTATTCTGCCTCGCGACGTCGACGACGCGATACGAACGACCCATGCGCGCACTCTCTCGATGGTTTCCGCTCCTCTCGGTTTCGGCGCTCTCGCTCGCTGGCTACGCGTGCAACAGCGCTCCCCCAGCAGGTTGCGATCGCAACAGCGACTGCGCGGCCTCGGAGGTCTGCATCGATCGCCGCTGCGAGCGAAGCATCGATGCGAACCGCCCCGATGCCTTCACGGCCTTGCCCGATGTCCCGCCTCCGATGTTGCCCGATGCCTACGCCAACGACGCGAACTGTGTTCGCACCGAGTGCGGCGCCACCGACGCATGTGATGACGGCCTCGACAACGATTGCGACACCCGCGTCGACGAGGGCTGCTCGTGCGTCCCGGGCTCCACCACGCGCTGCTTGACGGGCGAGCCCGGAGCCAGCGTGGCGCGCTGCGATTGGGGCGAGATGACGTGCTCGGATGCGGTCGAGTTTGGAAGCTGGGGAGCCTGCATCGAGGGCGCGTCCGGCATGCCGCCATCGCCCTACGGATGTCGACGCGTGGGCATCATCGGCGCGCCCGGTTCGAACGGCTCCTCGGATTTTCAAACATGGCTTGAGACCCAAGGCGCGATCGCCACGCGCATTCACGCCGATGCCGCGATGCCGATGCCGCTCCGTCGCGCCGAGCTCGACACCTTCGACCTCGTCATCATCGACTACGTGCGCCGCGCGTACACGATGGAGGAATCGCAGATCCTCGAGGACTGGGTGCGCGACGGCGGAGGCCTCGTCGCGATGACCGGCCACGACGGCGACAGCACCAGGCACAACTCCCTTCTGGCCGCGCTCGGTCCGTCCTACGACAACACGCGCTTGCTCTCCGGCCTCGCGACACTGCTCACGCATCCCACCACGGGAGCCGCCGACGGCAGTGTCCTTCCGCCCGTGACCTTCGCCGGCGGGCGCGCCGTGATCGTCCCCACCGAGCTCGCAACAGACCTCGTCCCCGTGGCGATGCTCGGCGCCGATGTCGTCGGCGTGGCAGGCCCCATGGGCGAGGGCCGCGTGTTCATCTTCGGCGACGAGTGGATTGAGTTCGACTCCGAGTGGCGCACGATGCCCGCCATCCCTCGCCTCTGGCAGAACACCGTCCAGTGGGGCGCGCCCGACGAGCCGTTGATCCCTGCCTGCGAGTGAACCGTCTGACACGCGACGCCGCTGCGATGGCTCGCTCACAGCGCGTAGACGATCTTCGCGTACGCATCGAGGTGGCCCTCGTTCCAGAATGAGTAGTCTTGGGGGAACTCGAGCTCCTCCGCGTCCTCGAGCGCGTCAAAGGCTTGGTCGGAGAGCTTGCCGCGGCCGAGGGCGAGCGCGATGGCAGCGGCGGTCCGCTCAACGACGTCTGCGGCGCCAAGGGAGGTCGAGATGTCCGCGGGCGCTTTCGCGTGCTGGAGGCGCGCGGTCAGCCCCTCCGCGAGAAGCAGGCTCGCGCGGGTTCGCGCTGCGCTCTCACGTCGTCGCTGGGCCGTGAGTGCTTCAAGGGTCGAGGTTTGAGGAAAGAGCGATGCGAGGAGGGCTGCCGATGCGCGGACCCGCTCTCCGGGGTGGCTCAAGAGCGCCGCGAAGACATCAACACCGGTCGCTACGAGCGCAGGCACGCGACCGAAGCTGTCCGCACTGTCGACATCGCCCTCGCGCACGGATACCCCCTTCACGAGGTAGTCCTTGCCTCGAAACGTCGCGAAATCTCGGAGGAGCGTCAGCGCAGCCTCGATCGAGACGGGTGACGAACCAGGGTCACTCGCGACGTTGAGGATGCTCGGTACCGCCGCCGCCGTTGCCGTAAACACCACGTTGTCCTCGCGATGGACCAGCAGTGTCAGCAGAGTGACCTGGGCAGCCTCCGCCTTCCTCTCATCTGCGAGCGCAGAGAGGTGCCTCGGGACCTCGGTGGCTGGGCCGACCCTGCACTCAAGCTCGGACCATCGGGGCGTCGCTGCTTCGGACATTCGCATCCTCCTTCGATCTCGTTGGCCTCGACTCAACCGAGGGCCAGCGTGGCACAGCGGTTTCGTCGCATTTGTGCGGAACGCATGTTGCTGCCGCGCGCTCATGCATCGCGCCCTTGCACCCTCACTCGCCGTCCTCATGAGCACCGGTTGCTACGCCGCGCACACGCGTGATGAGGCCACGGATGCGGGCACGCGCAGCGATGTGCGGACACCCGATGCGCGTGTGATCGAGGGGCCCGATGCGTCCGTCGCGCTGCCCGCATGCACCTCGCTTGTTGCGTCTGCGGGTGTGCTGCTCACGCATCCGGCGCCGAATGATTTCTCGCTGGGTGCAGCGCAGGTCACGGGGCCGCGCACGGCGCTTGTGGCGTTCAGCAGCAGCAACGATGGCGGGGAGATGGATGTGCAGCGCTGGGGGCTTGCGGTGGACCTCGACACGGGGGCGCCTCTGCTGCCGGAGCGCGTCACGTTCTTTGGCCCGACCCGTGTGGGCGCACCCTCGCGTGTGGTGGCCGGGCCGCGCAGCATCTTTGCGTTCACGTCCTCCGAGGAAGAGGGCTGCATGCTGCGGCGTGTCGATGCGCTCGGGGCTCCACTTGCGCCGGCGCGGCAGCTCAACAGCATCGCGTGTTCCTCCGCGCGCGTCGCGCCCTCGGGGCAGGTCGTCTTTCAGAGCGTGCAGCGCCTGCCGAGCATCGCGGCGTTCTTTGAGTGGGTCGATGATGCGGGCGTGCACACGATGTCCACCGGCATCGGGGCGGGTGCGCGTGAGCTTGGGGGGATGCGCTTCACCTGGGCGTTCAACGCGGATGCCGCGATCGAGATCCTCGCGACCGATGCGACAGGCACGCGCTTTGGCACCTGGCCTGAGCTGCGCTGGCGCAATGTGGAAGGGGCGGGGCAGGGCAGCTTGCTGCGCTTGATTGCGGTGGGCGATCGACTCGTGGGCGCGTGGATCTCGGCGCGCGGTGAGGTCGAGCTGGCCTATGCCGATGAGGCCGTCCTGCATGCCACGGGCATCGAGGCGCTCACGGTGGCGAGCCTCGATCTGATGTCGCGCGGGGATGAGCTCTGGCTCGTCTACGTGGCCGCTGGCGCGCACGCCGATGCACGCACCACGCTCGCCCGCTTCGACTTGAGCCTGGAGGAACGCGCGGCGCGCACGGAGGTCGGTCGAGAGTCGTTTGCGACCACGCTTCGCCTTCTCTCATCGCCCCGTGGCGCACTCTTGATCGAGCAAGGCCAACGCGCCGATGCCGCGGGCGGACACAACCTTTTTGCGATCCCCATCGCCTGCACCGATGCATCTACAAGGCCTGCAGGATGCGCTGCGTGGCGCGCCACCGTCGATGCCTGCACACCGCCTTGCGATGCGATCCCGAACTACATCTGGGAGGGCTCGGACTGCATCGAATCACAGTGCGGCTGCACGGGCCCCGACTGCGCCTTCGCCTACCGCGACCGCGATGCCTGCGTCGCCGATCACGCGCTGTGCGCACCCTCGCGCTGCGAGACCACAGGCGGCGTCTGGATCGCTTCCAACACCCGCTACTGCGACAGCCCCGTCTGCGGTGACGACCCGCGCATCTGCGACGAAACGCCTGACGCCGTCTGCCATTGCGGCCTGAACGCGCTCTACGATGCACGCAGCGGATGCGTGCCGGGCTTCTGCGTGGGGCGCCCGAACAACGACCAACTTCGCTGCACGCAGAGCGGCGGAACATGGGGCACCTTCTGCACGCACTCGCACTGCGGTGAGGCGCCTGACCCCTGCGTCGACATGGCCTGCCGCTGTGCCGACAACGAGGTGTGGAGCGAGGTTGCGGGCTGTGTGGTGTCGGCGGAGTGCACGCGCTGTGCGGGTGGATGATCAGCCCAGGATCATCGACTCGTGCAGCAGCTTCCCCTCGCGGTACCGACGCAGGTTCCACTTCTCAAAGAGCGCCTTCTCCTCGCCGTAGAGCAGGTGCTTGGCGAAGAGCTCACCCATGATCGGCGCCATCATAAAACCGTGGCCCATGAAGCCGCTCATCAGGTGAAGGCCTGGGCGCTCATCGACCTCGCCGCAGAGAGGGTTTCCATCGGGCGTGATGTCGTAGCAGCCCGCCCATTGGCGAAGGATCTTCACGTCGCCGAGGATCGGCATCGTCTTCTGAAGGGCGCGCGCGTAGAGGCCCAAGAAGCGAAGGCTTGAGCGCTGATCGAGCCCCTCTGGCACCTCGGAATTCGAGATGCCGCCGACGATCTCTCCGCGCATCGATTGGGAGAAATAGAGCCCGTCTTGAAGGTCGCCGACGAGCGGGCCGAGGAAGGGCTTGAGGGGCTCGCTCGAGCAGATCTCATGGCGGTGCGGATGCGAGGGAAGCTCGACGCCGACCATCTTGGTGATCTCGGGGCTCCATGCGCCCGCACAGACGATGACGTGCTTGCTGTGAAGCGCGCCGCGCGAGGTGACGACGCCCGTGACGCGGTCTCCCTCGGTGATGAGCTCAAGCACGCTCGTATGCGTGAGCACCTCGACGTTGCGATCCTTCGCGGCCTTCGCGTAGCCCCACACAAAGGGCCAGGGAAAGACGACGGCATCGTCCGGGTTCCAGCTCGCGCAGAGCACGTCTTTCGTTGCGAGCTCAGGCACGACCTCGCGGATCTCTTCGCGTGAGATCACACGCGTCGGAAGGCCATGCTCACGCTGCAATTCCGCAGAGGCCTCCAGCTGCTTGGCGCGCTCCTCGGTGCGCGCGAGGAAGAGATAGCCGCCGCGACGAAACCAAACGTTGATGCGCATCTCGGTGGCGAAATCCGCGCAGAGCGCGATGGAGCGCTTCATCAATTCGATGTTGGTCTCGCTCGACCACTGGGCGCGTACACCGCCTCCGTTGCGACCTGATGCACCACCGCAGAGGTAGCTCTTCTCGACGACCGTGATGCGCAGGTTCGGGTCGAGGCGCGCAAGGTTCCACGCGATCGAGAGCCCCATGATCCCACCGCCGACGACGACGACATCGCGCGCTTCGCTCATGGGTTCTGCTCCACATCGTCATCGCTGAGCAGCGCGGCAAGGTGCGCAATCGGCAGCGGATGCAGCGGCGGACGCGGCGTGATCGGGCTCGCACTCACCTCACCACCGCGCTCACTCAAGAGGCGCGCACAGAGCGCGATGCATTGCTTCCCTTGGCAGGTGCCCGTGCCGAAGCCCGTGTAGCGCTTCACCGACTCAAGGTCGCGATGACCGAGCGCAATGGCCTCATCGAGCTCGTGGGTCGTGACGTCCTCGCAACGGCAGATGACAACCTTCATCCTGGGCTCCTGGTGGTGAGTTCGGCTTCGATCGCGTCAGCGGCTTCCTCGATGTCGATCGCCTCGTGCTCGCCCGCGACTGCGCCTATCGCGAAGACGTTGCTCGGTGCGCCCTCCATATCGAGCTCGAACACGCCCTCGACAAACGCAGTCTTGCCGCCTGCTTGGCGCGCGAGCTCATAAGCCGCGCTCGTCTTGGGCCCGACGATCAGCGTGTCGCATGCCCGCTCTCGTGCGCCCTCGACCACCACGCTTGAGAGTGCCCCGTGCTCATCGGCGAAGAGTGCACTGCTGCGTGCGCGTTGCACCGCGCTCAAGGGCACAGGCCCGTGCACGTCGGATTTACTCTCTTGCTTCAGCGTTGCGGCGAGCAGGCTCAGCTCATCCCCGCGCGCACCGAGGTCCCCTGCGATGACGACGTGGTCGCCCAGAGAAACGCCCGCGCGGTGCAAGCGAAGCGCGGCCTCCGCTCCGATGACGCCGGGCAGGTCACAGCCATCGAATGCCGCTGCGCCCTCGATGCGACCAGAGGCGAAGATGACTGCGCCGAAGGTGCAGCGCGTGGAGCCGCGTGCGGTGTGAATGAGCGCGATGCGCTGGCCGTTGGCCTCGTCGAAGATGCCGACACAGGCGTGCCCAGCATCGAGTGTTGCGCCTGCGTTGCGCGCGCTCTCGATCGCGACTTCCGCATCGCTGGGAGATGCGAGACGGGCCCATCCGCCGAGGGCTCCGTCCTCGTCGATGCACCACGTGTTCATGCCGCGTGCGGCACAGCGCTTCGCCATCTCAAGGCCTGCGAGGCCTGCGCCGACGATGAGCACATCGACATGCACATCGCGCACAGGGACAGGCGCTCGCGCCTCCTCCGGCAGGGTTCCGACGCCTGCAATCTCGCGTGCGACGCGCTGCATGATCGCGTTCGCGGGCTTGGCCCAGGTGAACATCGCGTGGTGGTTCATGCCGTCGGGGAATGCGAGGTCGGCGGCGGCGAGAAGATCAAAGCGCGCACTGCCAAGGACGTTCTGCGTCTCGATGACAAGGCCGTCTTCTGCGGGCACTTGGCAGGTGCGCACCGAGGGCTTTCCGTCGACGCGCATGAGGCAGCCATCGCAGCGGCCCGCGAAGCACGCGGCACCGCGAGGCCGGTGGTATTTCACCGAGCGCGCAAGCACGCGGCGCCCAGCCTTCCAGAGCGCCATCGCCACGGGCTCGCCCGCGAGCGCCGAGACGTCTTCGCCATCGACACGAAGGGTGACGCGGGGCTTCTCCTGCTTGGGCATCGTTTCCTTCTATCGTTCAGGCGGGCCCGGCGGCAATGGAACAACGTGCGCTCCAAGCTTGGCGCTACATCGCTCCCGCGATCCTTCGGGCACCCAAACCCGCCGCCGACCTCGCCGCCCGCCTCAAGAGACAAACCGCTACCCTGTTGGCTCAACTTCGCATCGGACAGGTGATTCCTTGAGAGCATTAGTTGCGCGCAGAACCTGTTGGTCCCCGATCCTGTTGGGCGCGCTTCTGTCGAGTTGTGGAGGTGAGCACGCCTTTCCAACTCCGTCGCATGAGACCGCGTCGTCGGCGGAAGCCCCTGTACAAGCGCAAGCGCCTCTCCAGGCGCCGGCCGCCGCAGCCGAGCCTGCGCTTGCGAGGGTGCGCGGTCCGGACGCAATCGCTCCCTGCGTTTGGTATGCCGAGCAAACTGCGCCGCCGGCCGAGGGGGTCGGCAGCCTCTCGGATCTCGATACACAGATCGCTGCGGCACGGCCCGGGCAGGTGGCTCGAGTCGTCGGACGGGTTCGGCTGGCTAGCCGAAACTGCCCTCGACTCTCGGTGGGGATCGCCCTGCTGCGTGCAACGACAGGCAGCGAAGACTCCGCGTTTCCCATCCTCGGCGACGATCCGTCGCGTGCTCCCATCGCGGGCGCGCGTGGCGATGAGCGACGCAACGAACCTTGGGTGCCCGGAGCTATCGATGACGGAACGACCGAGTGCGATCCAGCGACTCCTTCGACGCTGGTGCTGTTCCGCGCCGTGCATGGCCGCGACGGCCATCTCGAAGCGATCGCGCTACGCAACCTGGGTGAGCCGTGCACTTTGCTCGGACATGACTTGAGCTTTGGGGACCTGGACCGCGACGGTTCGACCGAGGTCCGTCTCCGCACACGCACAAGTGGTGTGCCCGACATGGGCGCGGGTCGCGAGCGTGCCGAGACGCTGCAGATCATCGACATCGCATCGTGGCAGGTTCAGATCGAGCTGCTGGCTGCCCAGCTTGAGGCCGAAGAAGTCGATGGCTACGGCGGCCGGACGCGTGAGGGCGATGTGACGCTGCGAGATCTCGACGGCGATGGAGATCGAGACCTTGTATTCACCCACCGCGACGAGGTGCGCATGCGCAACGACGACGACACCGACGAGGAGTCGTTCCGCTCCTCCGCGCACGAGGCCTACACCTACGATCTGCGCCTCGATCGCTACGATCGCGCAGAAACCCTCGATGCAGATTGAGACGGCTTTCGTCGATGGTAGCCAGGTACCGCATGCCCTTGCCGCATGGGCAGGCGAGCACGTCGAGCCCGGCGGCAATGGAACAACGTGCGCTTATCGCTGCGCGAGGTGCCTTCCAAAGGCCTTCATCACCCAGAGGTGCACCGCCAGGCAAGAGGCGCAGCCTTCGGTCCGCGAGCGGTGGCCGGAGCAAGTCTCGAATCTGCGCGTAGGCTGCCGATAGCGCCTGGCGCGCCGCGGTCCAACGACACGCTCAGGGCGCGGGGAGCGGCCAGGCCACGAAGCCGCGGCGCCCCGGAGCGCCGGACGTCGCGTAGAGGAAACATTCGTCGACGGCGATTCGGGCGACTTCATCGTCGACGCGCCACTCCGTCTCGAGCCCTTCCGAGGAGAGTGGGATCGCGCGGACGACGTTGCCGACGCCGACAAAAAGCGTGTCGTGGTTCAGCGCGAGTGCCTGTCGTGTGAGCGCGGTGCGATCGCCGACGACGAACGAGCGGGGTTCCGCGGAAGAGAGAGCACGCACAAAGACAACTCCCTCACTGCGCCATGCGAACTGGTCCCCCGCCGCAACGAGCACGTCGGCGTTGGTGCTCGACTGGACCACGGACGACGCCCCGTCCGAAAGGCGCGTTGCCCAGATGTCGCCGTTCTCCGCGAGCCACACGAAGTGATCCTCCAGCAAACCCGCGTAAGAGTGAGGCGGGTTTTCTCTCTGCTCCCGCGTGGCGCGGACTTCGACGGGGAGGCGCGGATCCGTCGGCAACCGGGCCACGAGAAGCACGCCGTCGTGTTCCTCATCGAGCAGGTACACGTCCCGTCGTGGGACGGCAGGAAGCGATCCTCCAAGGAGCAGCCCGCGCCGGAGCGTGCCCGTCCAGGCAACCATCGGCTCGTCGGAGAGCCAGCTCGGCACGCGGGCTCGGCCGGTCTCGCGACTGCTTCGAAGCGGTGCGCTCGTCGACACGATGACGTCGTTCGCGCCGGGAAGCATCCAAGGCCACCAGATCTCCGACAGTGCAACACCGGTCACGCTCGACGCGACGTAGTGGTGGTGACTCCACTGCCACGCCGTGCCGCCGGAGGCAGCAATGGCATCGGCGCCGAGAGGGTGGCCGACGGACATCCGTGGGCAGGTTGTGGTAGCCACTCCCGTATCCGAGGCGCCAGCATCCGAGGCGCCAGCATCCGAGGTCGCGCTCGCATCCCTTACCGCTCCGGCATCGGCCACTCCGCCGACATCGTGGAGCGACCCTGCGTCTCGCAGCACTGGCGGATGGTAGACGTCGGCTCCCGCGTCCGTCGGCTCGCTCGCGGATGGCCCACAGGCGCCAAGAACACACATCAGCCCGAGGAGCCGCCCGAACGAAGACCTCAGGGCCGAAGACATGGGGGCCGAAGATGTCATGCGTTGGGGGTCATCGTCCACGGCCAAGAGCGCGCTTGAGACCGTTGTCGTGTACCCCTGCGAAGGGCGACAGGGCTCAATGAACTTTGGGTCGAGCAAGTTGCGATGACGAGCCCGTCGGCGTCGGCGAGAAGCAGCGCGTACCACATGCGCTTGCCGCATGGGCAGGCGAGCTCGTCGAGCCCTTGGCCATCTGTTCGCGGGGTCAGGCGGGCCCGGCGGCAATGGAACAACGTGCGCTTATCGCTGCGCGAGGTGACGACCAAAGGCCTTCATCACCCAGAGGTGCACCACGGCCTGCGTCGACTTGTAGACGAGCCAGGGCAGCCGCGGGACGAAGCCCGAGACGAGCGCGGTCACAAGCTCACCACCCAGCACACTTCGGAACTCCAAGGTCCCCGCGTCCTTGGCATGCACGCTCGCAAGCTCTCCTCCCGAGATGCGATAGACGGCGCGCTCGTCATCGCTCGCGGCCTCATCGAGCGTGAGCTCCAGCAGCGGGCGTGGCCAGACGGAGAGCCAGAATCGCGCGCCGTGAAGGGCGAGCGGCGTCACCCGGATGAAGGGCCGAAGGGCTCTCGGGAGCCACTCGAAGTAGGTATGCGCAACCTCGCGCGCGCTCAGTGTTTTGGGCTTCTTGAAGCGCTGAAGCGAGACCACGCGGTTGCTGCGAGGAGAAGGCGGTGAGGCCACCTTGGGTGCGGGCTCGTTGGCCTTTGCTTCCTCACGAATGGCCGCCTCCACAAGCGCATCGAACGAGGCCAGCTCGAAGCCTGCGGCACGCTGCAGCTCGAGGCCTCGCTCGGCCAACATCTCGTGCTTGAGGCTCTCCACCAGCGGCAGCACGAGGTCGACGGAGGCCTGGGTGATGGCACTCACCCAGAGCAAGGAGACCACCGGGACATCGAAGGGCAACGTCAGGATGCGCAGCTCGCGGCCGAGATGGCGCCCTGTGCGCCTCAGCATCTCGGCGTAGGCCATCACCGAGGGCGAGCCCACGTCGTAGGCCTTCCCGGCGAACTCGGGATGCTCCACCGCGAACGCGAGGAGGCGCACCACATCATCGAGGCCGATGGGCTGGGAGCGGCAGGAGCCCCAGCGCGGGATGACCATCCAGGGCAGGCGCTGCGCGAGACGAAGCAGGATGCGAAACGATGAGCCTCCTGGGCCAATCACCATCCCCGCGCGCAGCGTCGTCACCGTCGCGCCGTGGCTCGCCAGCACACGCTCGACCTCCTCGCGGCTTCGCAGGTGCTCCGAGAGCGCATTGGTCTCGGGGATGATGCCGCCCAGGTAGACGATGTGCCTCACGCCGGCCTTCGCGGCAGCGCGCGCAAAGTTGTCTGCGCAGATCACATCAAGGTCGCTGAACGAGGCCTGCACGAGCCTCGCCGAGGGCAGCATCGAGTGGACGAGGTAGACCGCCGAGCTCGCGCCCTCAAGCGCTGCGAGGGCCTGCTCCGTGTCGTAGAGGTCACAGCGCCGGTAGGTGATCCGCGGGTGCGTCGCGCTCGGCGTGGAGCGCCCCAGGGCAATCACCTCATGCTCGGCAGCCAGCGCGGTTGCGAGCGCCTTGCCGACAAAGCCTGAGGCACCTGCGATGACGACGCGTCGGTCAGCTTGAGACATGTACGGCTCTCCTGGGGCGTAACGAATCGGACGCAACCCCAAGCACTGCGGACGCCGTGCGGGGCATCACCGAAGCATTCGGCAGCTTTTTGGATCTTTCTGCGCGGGGCGTTCGACGATTCCGTCATGCAAACGACACGCGGCCTGGTTCGCCGGTTTCCCTTTCGGGTGCTTGCTTTGTCGTGCCTCGGGGCGCTGTGCTTTGTCTCGCCCGCGCGCGCCGATGTGACCGTCTACTTCGGTAGCGAGGTGCCGCGTGCGCCTCTGGTGGCGAGGCCTGTGCACACGCGAGAGCGTCCTCGCGAGGCACCGCGCTTGGTGCAGCCTGCGCCTGTGGCGGAGACGGCGTCTGCGACCGTGACCGAGACAGCGACCGAGACAGCGACGGCGACGGCGACGGCGACAGCGACAGCGACAGCGACAGCGCCCGTGACAGCGACAGCGCCCGTCACTGCAACCGCTGCATGCGTCACCGATCCCGCGCCTGTGCGCTTTGTTCGCACGACCGATGGCTCGCGCGAGACGCGCCTGCTCATCCTCACGCACTGCGATGGCAGCCCGGACGATGCGAGCCTTCGTGAGCTCACGATCCTTGCGCGCCCGCGCGCTGTGGCAGCGCCGAGTGAGGCGGATCTGCGTGCGCATGAAGACGACGCAGACTTCCTCGCCGCCGATGTGCATCGCCTGAACCCTGGCCTTCTCTCGCGCCTTCGCCGCCTCGCCGATGCCTTCCCCGGCAAGGACATTGAGATCACCTCGGGCTATCGCCCGGACGCACGCGAGGGCAGCCGTCATCGCATTGGGAACGCGCTCGACATTCGCGTCGTCGATGTGCCGCTCGCGGAGATGCATCGCGTTGCGCTGACCTTCGATGAGAGCGGCATTGGGCTCTATCCGACGAGCGACTTCATCCATGTGGATGTGCGCGAGCGCGTGACACGCTGGGTCGACATCTCGGGGCCCGATGAGCCGTCGAATATGGTCGAGGTCGTCACAGGCCGCGATGGACACGCCGCCTCTGCGCCGCAGCTTGCCTGGCTCACGCACGATCACACGGCCGAGGAAGCATCCACTGTGCAGCCGCCTGCCGCGCCGCATCCGCCACGTGCGCGTCCCTCACGCGATGTGAACACGAGCGATGCGCTCGAGGGGCTTGAGGCGCTGCATGACCTCGACGACATGATGGTCGAGACGCTTGCGCCGCATCCGCACACGCTCTGACCCCTCGCCTCGGAGACGGAACGAGAAAAGGCGCCTTGTGGGGCGCCTTCTTCGTTGGGGGAAGCGGTGGACTCAGAAGGTTGCGGAGACGACCGGCACGTTCACATCGCTCTGCTGCGAGATGTGAAGGCGTGAGATCTCTTCGGCCGTGAACGTCGGCGTGCTGCTGACCATCGGGACGCCGAGGAGGACGGCGCCGCTTGCGAAGCGAAGGAGGCCGGGGCCGCCCACCGTGAGCGCCTGAATGCGCTGCTGAAGGATGAGCTGCGCGGTCGGGGGCGCGGTCTCTTCCGCGGGTGCCTCTTCGGCGGGCGCTGCGGACGTGTCGTCCTGCACGGCTTCCACGCTGTCGCCATCCTGCGGCGCGGAGGTCATGTCCTCATCGGCCTCGTCTGAGTCGCTCGGGGGCGAGTACGCCGTCAGTGCAAGCGTTCCCACGACCGCCGGGACGATGAGCGCGATGCCCACGGCCATCAGCGCAACGCTGATCTCGGGTGAGTTGCGGGTGTTCTCCTCAATCGCCCAACCGCCCACGGCACCACCGGCCGCGCCGATCAGCGGGAAGACGATGTAGGGCCAGAGGTCGCGCATCCCTGCGAGCGCCGGGATGATGAGGCCAAGCTCTGCGCCCATGAGGCCGACACCGATGATCGCCTTGGGCGTGGCATCGACAGCCGAACAGGGACGCGAGGCGCCTGCCATGCACTGTGCTTGTGCCTGCGCGGGCTGCAGATGTGCGCTCGCTGCCGACACGGCCATGCCGAGGACGAGGGCCAGCGCCACACGAGAGAACCAGCCGAGACCCTGAGCGGGTTGGTGTCGAAGAGAAGCGGGAATCAAAGGAGCCTCCGTGGGAGAGCGGTACATCTGCGGGCGAGACTGACATGACACCCCACGCCGCAGCAACCTGCGCGCGAGGCGAAAGCCGATCAACGTCACCGTGGCCCGCGACAGGCAAAGCGTTCACAGGCACCATGCGGGCGTCTTCTGTTCACCTCCCACAGCGAGAACGTCATGCGCCCACTGAACACCGACAAAGTCGTCATCACCTGCGCCATCTCCGGGGTGCTTGCGACCCGCAAGCAGTGCGCGGGCATCCCGTACACACCGCAAGAGATCGCGCTCGAATCCAAGCGCGCCTACGACGCAGGGGCCTCGGTCGTGCACATCCACGCCCGCAACGACGATGGCTCGCCGACGTTTGATCCCAAGGTCTTCGCCTCGATCAAAGAGGAGATCCGCAAGCTCTGCCCGATCATCCTCAACTTCTCGACGGGCACGATCACCGACGACGTCACCCAGCAGGTTGAGTACATCAAGACCGTTCGCCCCGAGATTGGCGCGGTGAACATGGGCTCGATGAACTACGCAAAGTACTCCGCGAACAAGAAGCAGTTCGTCTTCGACATGATCTTCCCGAACCCCTACTCGAAGATCCTGAAGCTCCTTGAGGCGATGAAGGAAGCGGGCGTGAAGCCCGAGCTCGAGTGCTTCGATGCGGGCCACACCGCAGGCATCCAGCCCTTGCTCGATATGGGCGCGCTGAGCGAGCCCTACCAGTTCTCCTTCATCGTCAACGTGCTCGGCGGCATCCCGGCGCGCATCGAGTCGCTGCAGCTGCAGACCAAGATCATGCCCGCGGGCTCCGAGTGGGAGGTCATCGGCATCTCGCATGGGCACTGGCGCATGCTCGCCTCCGCGCTCGTCTTGGGCGGCAACATCCGCACGGGCCTTGAGGATCACCTCTACCTGCCGAACGGCGAGATGGCGCGCAACAACGGCGACCTCGTCGAGGTGGCCGCACGCATGACGCGCGACATGGGGCGCGAGGTTGCAACGGTCGAAGAGGCCCGCGAGATCCTCGACCTGGGCAAGCTCTCGGCCGGTCGCGATGCGGCGATCGCGGTGGGACACGGTTGATGCAAGCGCGCGCGTATCGCTCGATCGCGGTGGGCACCTCCGAGCATGTGCACACGATCACGCTGAACCGCCCCGATCGAAAGAACCCGCTCGGCCCCGAGATGGTCAATGAGCTGCTCTGGGCGCTCGATGATGCGAAGGACGACGCGGATGTGCGTGTGGTCATCCTCACGGGTGCAGGCACGGCCTTCTCGGCGGGCGGCGACCTCAAGCAGATGTCGTCAGGCGAGGGGCCTGCGCCCCTTGAACCCAAAGGCGATTACGTGGACTTGCTCCTGCGCTTCACCACGCTGGGCAAGCCCTCGATCGCACGCGTGAATGGCCTCGCGATGGGCGGAGGCTTGGGCCTGGTTGCCTCCTGTGATTTCGCGATTGCCGCGGAGAGCGCGAAGCTCGGCACGCCGGAGATCAAGCGCGGCCTCTTCCCGATGATGATCATGGCCGTGCTTCGTCGCGTCGTGAGCAAGCGCCGCTTGATGGAGCTGATGCTCACGGGTGACTCGATCAGTGCAGCCGAGGCGGCGCAGATGGAGCTCATCTCACGTGCTGTTCCGGATGCATCGCTCGATGCCGAGGTGAGCACGCTGGCGCAGAAGCTTGCGGCACAGAGCCCCACGGCGATGCGGCTTGGCCTTGCCGCCTGGCACGCGCAGTCCGATCAGGATCTGGCGCATGCACTGCCCGATCTGCGCGACCGCCTGATGGCGATCCTTGGTACCGAGGATGCGCGCGAGGGGCTGAGTGCCTTCCTTGAGAAGCGTGCGCCCGAGTGGACGGGTCGCTGACGTTGGTTTCCCAAGATCCGCGATTGCAGCCCAAGCAAACCGAGGTATGAGGCGCCCTTTCTCGAGGAGGTCACATGACAACGTTGAAGATGAAGATGGTTCTCTCCCTTCTGGCGCTCGCTGCGATGGTTGGCTGCGGCAGCTCACCCCGCACCGACAGCGGCGTCACGGCCGATGCTGGCGCCGTTGCGACGGACGACACGGGCCCTCGCCGTGACGCAGCCGCGCGCCCGGACGCGTTCAGCGCGAGCACGGATGCTTGCGCGTCGGAAGCTGACACCGCGACGACGACGGTCGGCTGCAACGGTGGCTTTGCCTCAAGCATGCCCGCCGCCAACGCACCCGGCGGAACCTGCACCGGTGGGGGTGAGGCGATGCCTGCTGGCACCTGCACCGGCACGAACGCGCTCTGCGGCGCGGAAGCCGATATGCCTGGCTTCTGCTTGGCATCCTGCGAGCCCGGCAGCACCTACATCACCACCGGATCCTGCCCCACGGGCTTCCGCTGCTTCGATCTCATGGGCCAGGGCGTCTGCTTCCAGGATTGCGACGCGACGCACGCTTGCCCCGCGGGCCAGATGTGTGACGCAGAAGGCTCCTGCGTCGGCACTGCTGGCTGAGCCCGACCGAGCGATCGCCAAGATGCCCAGCCGAGAGATCGGTTGGGCGTTTTGCGTTCTGAAGGTCAGCGATGGAAGGCCACGAAGAGCGTGAACACGAGCGACCCCGCGAGCGAGACGAGACCGGCGAGCGCGATGCGCTTTGTCGCGAAGTGCACGTAGCCCTCGCGTGCCTGGTCGAGCGTGCCGGGCACGACGCGCACCTCGCGGGGTGGGGCCGCATGCGCATCACGAAAGGGCGAGCCTTGTTGGCTGGGCTGCGTCGTGAGGATCGCGAGCTTGTCTCCCGCAACGAGGGTTCGTGGCTGTGCGCTGGGATAGAGGAGCGCCAGCGTCCCCTCGGCGGGTAGCGTGAGGAGGCCGTGCTCGCCGAGGTCGATGCGCAGACCCTCCTCGGCGATGAGCATCTGGCCTTGCGTGCGTGCGCTGCCGCCAAGGATGCGGCCCTCAATCAGGGCACCCTCCAGCCCTCGTGCGCGGCGCACCCAGCGAAGCTGATCGAAGGTGGCGAGCGCGCACAAGAGCGCGATGGCGAGTGCGAGCCAGAGACCGCGCCCACCCCAGCGCTGCACGATGCGGTCCTCTATCGTGTCATCGACGCGCACGCCCTCGTCGTTGAACGAGACCGCGCTCGCACAGGCCCCCGTACCCATGCGGTAGGTCCACACCTCTTGCCCGCGAAAGCGCTCGCGAAAGACGCGCTCCTCGGTCGCGAACTGCGCGCTGACACGGTCCTGACAGGGCATGCGCACCTTGCCCGCACCGCCCCCATCCGCTGCTGCGATCTCGATGCCTACGTGCGTGCGCTCAATCGTGAGCTGCGACGCAGTGGGGAGATGGAACGTCCCCACCGCATCGGGCGCGAGCGTGCTCGCGGTGTTGGGCGGCGTACGCCATGCGCGCGTCGGCAGACCCACCGTCCAGAGGGTGCCGAGCGAGACGAGCAAGAGCGGTGCAGCAAAGGCAACGACGAGTGCGCCGGACAAGCGACGTCGCATCGGCCCCTGAAGCGGCAGCTCCGCGTGGCGTTCTGTGGGCGAGGTTCGCGCACTCCCAAAGCGCTCCTGGCCCTCACTCCACGCATGCGCGACGAGGGCGAGCACGAAGAAGGGAGAGGCAGCGATGCACACCGGAATCAGCGCAACGGTGGTCAGCTGACTGAGCCCGAGCAGCAGTCTAAAGCGCTCGAGGTCCGAGGTGAGCCTGTACGTGCCGATGGCCACCAGGAGCGCGAACCACGGGAGTGCGCCCGCGCAGGCGACCGCGAAAGCGCGCTGCAGCGTGCGATGCCAAGGCTGCCGTGCACTCTTCGCGACGGCGGAAGCGAGCCCGTCCACAAAGCCGAGGTTGCGGTCGATCATCTCGAGGGGTGCTGCGTAGATCGGGTAGAGCGCGATGGATCCGACGAGCCAGAGAAGCGTGCCGACGAGGAAGCGCAGTGGCTCTGGAACGCTCGTGTCGAGCGCGAGGCCTGCAAGCCCGAGGAGAGGCATGAGGCGGGGCGCAAAGAGCAAGGGCATGCTCGCGATGCCGACCTTGGCGACACGCCAGCTCATGCGTGTGCGAAGGCCCATGAACTGCTGAAGGACATCTCCAAAGATCCAAGGCAGCAGCGGCCAGAGGATCGCCGGCGCGACGACCATGGTCATGAGAAACGGGAAGGCCGGAAGGTCGAGCGCCACCCGCACCACAGAGACTTTCGCTCGCATCCGGCAAGCGTACGTCGTGCTGACGGAGAACGCAGTCGGAGAGGGAGAGGAGATGGCTGGACCGTACACGGCGTTGGTGCTCGATGCGCTCTTGCCTGCGAGCGTCAGCGTGATCTCGCTCGGTAGCGCTCCAGGCAATTCCACACGTCAGCCTTTGCGCCGTCATGGCCACGGGACTTCCGACTACCCAGAACAATCGTGCGCGTGAGGACGTGGCCCTCGCACGCAAGAGCGCATCTCGTGACGGCGCGGCGTACAGCCATGCAGCACCGGAAGAAACGCGCCGGAGTGGACGGATCAGAACGGAAGCGCAAACCCGGTCGGCCCGATGCGTCTCGTTGCCGAGTTGCACAGGGGCGTCCACGTCGAGGCACCAGCGAGCTGATGAAGAGGTCGCCCGCCGTGATGCACGGTTTGAAAGGGGGTTCTGCCCTTTCATCGATGACCAACGTCAGATGAACGCGCAGGATCTACCCATGCGCATCTTCTTTCCCGCTAGGGAAACCAGCATCTTCTTCCTCGCGTTCGCCATCCTCTGTGTTGGCAGCGGCTGCGGTCTCCTGGCGGACTTCGGACCGCCACGTGCCGACGCAGGGGTCGACGGTGTGCTGGTCGATGCCGACCGACTTGATGCCGACCGACTCGATGCTGACCCACTCGACGCGTCTGGCTTCACACCATGCCGCGGCCAAGCCGATGGGGAGCCATGCAGCAGCGGTGGCGTTGCGCTGATCTGCGTCCGCGAGGCTTGCGATGCATCGCGCTGCGGCGATGGCTTCGTTGACGTTGCGGCTGGCGAAGTCTGCGACCCTGGAAGCGCATCGGACCCACTCTGCCCTTCGTGTTTTGCGGAGTGTGGACCCAGCGTCGCGTGCCCGCCGCTGCCATGTTCTAGCGTGACGTGTGAGAGCTCCCGCTGTCGGTACGTGCCGAACGACGGGGTGGCTTGCGAGGGCGGCACGTGTCGCGGAGGCACCTGCGTATCCTCCCTTTGCGGCAACATGAGGGTCGACCCAGATGAGCAATGCGATCTCGGGGCCACCGCGTCAGCGGGCTGCATCGGGTGTCGATACGCCTGCAACTCAGACGAAGATTGTGATGACGGCGACCCATGCAACTGGGTCGAGACTTGCGAACTCATAGCTTCGGGGAGGGCGTGCATGCCCACAATCCCCCCAGAATGCCCTTCGCCGGAACCCTGTTACGCAAGCGGGTGCACCCCCTTCGTGGGCTGCACACAAACGCTGGTCGGCGACGCGGATGGTGATGGCTATCCAATCACGGCCTGCGGAGATTTCGCAGCCGACTGCGACGACGGGGATGCGTTCGTGAATCCGGGGGCCGTCGATCTCTGCAATGACATCGACGACGACTGCGATGGGACCGTCGACGATGGCTTGGCTACGTGGTGTCTCGATGGCGATGGAGACGGCTTCGGCGATATGAGGACTGCCCAAACTGCTTGCCTCCCACCAGGCCCCGATTTCGTCCCCAACTGTCAAGACTGCTGGGACGATGCAGACCCGGGTCGGCGAGCACTCGCCGCGCTGGTGAACCCAGGGCAGCGCTCGTTCTTCACGGCACCCTACCCAGCACCGTCTTGCCCGATGGGCACTCCATGCTCGTACGACTACGACTGCAGCAGCGCGCCCGAGCAGCAGTTTCGCACGCGCCTAGATTGCGGCCTTCTGGGGCTTCCACGTTGCGACGTCAGCGCGGGGTGGACCGGAGCCGTTCCTGCGTGTGGAAGAGCAGCGACGTTCGCGCGCTGCCAGCGGCGCCTGCTTTTGTGCTTTGGTGCGAACGAGTCGCGCGTCCAGGCTTGCCGCTGATCGCGGTGGCTTGTCGCTAAATCGCTCCCGCGATTCTTTCAAACGGTGTCGTAGCAGGAGGCCTGATGCACTCGCGCAGACAAGGGACCACCTGTGCGAGGCCCGCCGGTGCTTCAGCCCACCTGACGTCTTCTCGTTTTTGGGTGGGCGGTGCGGGGAGACCGGAGCTGGCTGGACGCCGCGTTGATGCTTGGTCGGCGTCTTCATTGCGAGCGTCAGCGTGATCTTGCTCGGTGGCGTTCTGGGTAATTGCGTACGTCAGCCTTTGCGCCGTCATGGCCACGGGACTTCCGACTACCCAGAACGATCCGTCGCGTGAGGACGTGGCCCTCGCACGCAAGAGCGCATCGCGCGCCAACGCGGCGTACAGCCATGTTCCTCTTCTGCCCCTCAACTACGCGACCACTCAGCGACGCAACAAGACAAGCACAGCCTCACGCAGCACCCGCTCTGCATGCGCCGCCTCCAGCCTCTGCACCGCGCGCAGACGCTCCCAGGCATCGAAGCTCAGCAGCACATCGATCACCTCCAGCAGGTCGCGCGGCCGCTCGCCGAGGTGAGGCCCCAGCGTCGACTCGATCGCGGCGCGCATGATCGCGGCCATCGCGGCGTTCTGCTCGCTCGCCATCGGCAGCCCCGCGCCGTGGGCACGCACTGCGCGTTGGAAGGGCGTGATGAACTCGAAGATGCGGGCGCGTCGGCTCACCAGCTCGATCACATCGGCATGCAGGTCTCCCGTGGGCGGCGCCATGCGGGCGAGCAGCATCACCTCGGGCAGCACCAGCGCGTGGATGCTTGCACCCAGCGTCTCGAGGTCCTTGAACTGACGAAACACCGTGCGCTCACCGACGCCCGCATGCCGCGCCACCTCAAGCACCGTGGGGAAGCGGCTCTGTGCACGCACCAGGTCGTAGACGGCCTTGGTGATCACAGCCTGCGTGCGCGTGCTGCGCTGGGCGCGACCGTCGAGAGGCTTGCTTCCGCCCTCGCTCACGGCGTGGGGAGCTTCGAGTACGTGTTCTGCAGCTCGTCTTGCACGACCGTCGCCTGGCCTGGCGTGCGCACACGAAGGTCCGCATCGAGCGTGCGTGTCCGATACGTCCAGCCGCTTGGCAGCGTGAGGCGCGCGCCCAGGCCGGGCAGGTCGCTCTCGGTGAGCGTGGCGTCGACGATCTGCGCGTACGACTGCATCACGTAGACCGAGCCGTCGGCGGCGACGAGCTCATAGATCTGCGCGCCCGCGCGGAACTCAAACTCCGAGTCGCGCATGATCGTGCGCTCGGCATAAGGCATCGAGGTCATCGAGCCCGGGGCGAGCATGAGGGTGGCGAGCTGCCGCATCTCGAGGGTCCCAAAGCGTCGCGTCGGGACATCGGGGACCATCGCGGTGGCGCCATCGATCGTCCAATGACGCGGCCCGTTGAGGACGACCGCCGTCGCGCTGAGCTCGGTGCGAATCGTGGCCGCGTTCACCGTCGCCCAATCCGCGGCCGGGCAATCGTTGAGGCCCGGCGTGCCCCACACCTCTGCGCGGATGGTTCCACCGGAGAGGAAGGCCACGAGCACCTCGCAGTAGCGCTGGCCGCGCACGCTGGCGCGCATCGGTGCATCGACCGAGGCGGCCGCGTCGGGTGTCTCGCTGCTGCCTCCGCAGCCGGCCAGGGGGGCGAGGGCGCCGAGGAGGAGGAACATGCCAATGCGGTTCGAGCGGGTCTGTGCGTGCATCGGCATGTTATGGCAGTGAGACTGTCACTTGCCAAGCGGCACTGGGGTGTTTTGTCCGCAGAAAGGGGCGAAAAAGAGGTGCTCTGACCCCTCCAAAACGAGAAAACCCTCGGTGGGCTGACGCACCGAAGGCTTTGTTTTGTCGCAGACCCCGGTGGGCTGGCCTCACCGCACGTTTTCTTTCGTCACAGACCCCGGTGGGCTGGCGCACCGGAGGTTTTGTTTTCTCGCAGAGGCCGGTGGGCTGACTCACCGGAGGTTTTGTTTTGTCGCAGAGGGCGGTGCGGCTAGCCCACCACTGGTTTTGTTTCGTCGTAGGGGGCGGTGCGTCGGGCCACTGGGCGTTTTCTCGTTTTTGGGTGTGCGGTGAGGAAGACGGGAGCTGGCTGGACGCCGCGTTGGTGCTTGGTCGGCGTCTTCATTGCGAGCGTCAGCGTGGTCTCGCTCGGTGGCGTTCTGGGCAGGTCTGCTGGTTCACCTCGCGGTGAAGTCCGTACGTGAGCCTTTGCGCCGTCATGGCTGCGGCTTCCGACTACCCAGAACGATCGTGTGCTTGAGGGAGTTGGAGACCGGAGCTGGCTGGACGCCGCGTTGGTGCTCGACGTGCTCTTGCTTGCGAGCGTCAGCGTGGTCTCG
Organism: Sandaracinaceae bacterium; assembly: GCA_044373065.1. GTDB lineage: Bacteria > Myxococcota_A > Polyangia > Polyangiales > Sandaracinaceae > JAFLCL01. Next base: position 11,760 of record JBILQT010000033.1, on the reverse strand, counting down.
CTGGGTGGCGTTCTGGGCAGGTCTGCTGGTTCACCTCGCGGTGAAGTCCGCACGTCAGCGTTGGCGCCGTCATGGCTACGGGACTTCCGACTACCCAGAACGATCGTGTGCTTGGGGACGTGGCTTTCGCACGCCAGAGCGCATCTCATGACGGCGCGGCGTACAGCCAACTTCTTCTGCTCTCCTCTCCCTCATGCACGTTCTGAAGCGGCCAGGACCTATCGACGAAACCCGCACCCTTCTGCCATCCTCGCCGCTTCTCCCGACCCCAAAGAGAAAGGCTCCGAACCCGCATGAAAATCCCCACGTCCAACATGTCCTCTGAGCGCCTTCTCTTCTTGGGCGACTACCACCTCGCCGCCGTTACCCACACTGCCGCGACCATGGATCTTGCGGCTGCGATGACGCCGATCGTGGCGGGTTTGCGGGCGGATTGGACGGCGCGCGTTGCGGCAGAGCACCTGCTCTTGCCCATCCGTGTCGCGCTGCGTTTTCACGAGCGTGATGTCGAGCGCCAGCTGCGTGTGCTCAGTGCGAGTGCCTATGCGCTCGATGGCAAGCGGGGCGGCGCGGTGCACTCGGCGCTCTTCCCCGATGGCGTCGAGGCGGAGACGCGGCCCAAGGCGCAGGGGCAGGTGGATGCGGCGCATCGGGTGCTCAATCGGCTGAACACCTCGAGCCTGACCGAGGGGCTGCGCGCGGCGCATGTGGGTCCGATTGCGGAGAGCACGGCGGTGCTGGAGACGACGCTTGCCTCGCGCAAGACGGCGGCCTCGGCGCTCGGGATGGCGATGGCCGCGGAGTTCTCAAGCCGCGAGGATTTGGTGCGCACCTACGACAGCAACGCGGGCGCGATCCGGCAGCGCTTCCCGAAGGATAGGGAGACGCAGGACCTCTACTTCGACACGTTCTCGGTGCGTCGCAGCACCTCGGACGACGAGGCGGATGTGGGCGAGGAGGAGCTTGGCGCGGGCTGAGGCATTCGGCTTCTTCGTCTCAACAGAACGCCCGGTGTGCTCACGCACCCGGGCGTTTCTCAATTGTGGATGCCTTGGGAGGAGAGAAGGGAGCTGGCTGGACGCCGCGTTGGTGCTCGATGCGCTCTTGCCCGCGAGCGTGAACGTGGTCTCGCTCGGTGGCGGTGTGGGCAGATCTGCTGGTTCACCTCGCGGTGAAGTCCGCACGTCAGCGTTGGCGCCGTCATGGCTACGGGACTTCCGACTACCCAGAACGATCGTGTGCTTGGGGACGTGGCTTTCGCACGCCAGAGCGCATCTCATGACGGCGCGGCGTACAGCCAACTTCTTCTGCTGTGCTGCTCTTGAATGCTGGTGCTGAGAGAGGTCCAGCCATGTTGCTCTGCTACGCGGGGCGTGTGCTCGACGTAAAGACGTCGTGTCTACATACTCAAGCCATGCCCCTTCTCAATGTGCGGCTCGATGCGGAGGACAAGCGGCTCGCGGACCAGCTCCGAGAGGAGGGCATCCCGATCTCGCGGATCGTGCGCGAGGCGATTCGCTCAGAGCACGCGCGGCGCATCGCCACACGCGGGCGAAAGCAGAAGCCGTCCGAGCTCGTTGCCGACTTGTTCGAGCAGTTCCCGGATGCGCCTCGTGCCAAGGGCCACGGGATCGACACGACCGATCGCCAGGCGGTGCAGGCCTACATCGCTGCGCGTCTTCGCCGGAAGTCCAAGTGATCCTCATCGACTCGACGCCTCTGGTGGCGTTGTGCGACCGAAAGGATGCGCTTCACGCGCGCGCCGTACGCGATCTCGATCGGCTCGCGCGCCAACGCTTCGTTGTCTCGGATGCTGTGCTGGCCGAGGCGCTGCACCTGCTCCCTGAGGAGCCTTCGCGCCTCCGGCTGGCGCACCTCGTTGCGAGCTTGCCGATTGGCGTCTTGCGCGACGAGCACCCCGACGAATCTCGCATCGAGGCCTTTCGCTGGCTCGCGCAGTACGCAGAGCACAAGCCGGACTGGGCGGACGCAACCCTCGTCATCGCCTCGTCGAAGGACAAGAAGGTGCGCGTCTGGACGTACGACTCGGAGTTCAAGACAACGTGGCGCCGCCCAAACGGAACGCGCGTGCCGCTCGCGGATCGCTGATAGGCGGAGACGCCACGCAAAAGAAAAGAGCCCGGACAACCAGGCTCATTTCCGAACACAGATGTGAAGCAGCCCTAGCGGCGCCGCCTCCTGCGTGAGAGCCCAGCGACCACCCCGAAGGCGAGTGTTGCGAGGCTCAAGTTCGTGCTGTGGCCGCCCACACGACAGCCGCAGTTGCCGCCCGACGGAGGCGCGATGCCGCCATCGCCACCGATGCCTGCGTCGGCGCCTGCGGGGACGACGAGCACGCGCACGGTGGCCTCGCCGACCATCCCTTGCGCGTCGCGTGTGCGCACCTTCGCCCAGTGGTAGCCGCCGGTGGTTGGCGTCCAGCTGCGCGTCGCCTCGCCTTGGTATTCCGAGTCCCAGGTGCCGTCGTACTCGTCGTCGAAGCGGTAGCTCAGCGTGTCGCCATCGGCGTCGGAGCCTGCGGCCACGAGCATGATCGGCATGCCGGGAGAGACGACGCTTGGGCGCGCTTCGAGCGTGACGGTCGGGGCCTCACCTTGCGTGATGTCCCGTCCATTGCGGAGCGACGCGAGTGCGTTCAAGCGGCCGCTCCCGTAGTTCGGGCTGGGCAGGCGCTCGCGCCCATCGTCGAGCGCGGTGGCCGTGAGGCGCGTGCGCACATCGCGTGGCGCCACGCCGGATTCGATGAGCAAGGCAGCGACGCCGGCCACGTGCGGGCCTGCGCCGGAGGTGCCGCCAAAGAGTGTGTAGGCGCCCTCAGCTGCGATGCGTGAGCCCCCAGGATAGACCTCGCCTGCGCCGAGCGTGCTGACCGGGTTGTCGGGTGCGACGACGTGAATGCCGATCGCGCCATCGATGCGTGGCCCGCGTCCGGAGTAGGCGCGCACCTCACCCGCGGCCTCGCCGCCGCCGTAGACCCAGCGGCCCTCGCGATCGAGGTGCGATGGGACAGAGCCCACGCCTGTGCATGCATCGCTTGTGGCTGGCCAGGCGATGGTGCTCGCGTCGGTCGCGACATCGAACGCCACGCCGCGCGCGAACCCGGAGACGGAGTCGTTGAGGAAGCCATGCACCTTGAAGGGCGCGACGCCTGCCGCGATGTCGAAGGTGATGTAGGCCGCGCCTGAGGCGAGGGAGCCCGTCTCGTTGTAGGCCGTGAGGCTGTGCATCTCGGTGCCGCGCGTGCTGCGTGCGAGCGAGCTGTAGAGGCTGCCGCCACCGGCCAGATCGGGTGCTGAGCTCTGGTTGAAGGGCTCGGAGCTTCCGTCTGCGTGATGCAGCGTGAGCGCCTGGATGGCACCGGGCGGCGCGTAGAGAGAGAGCGCCCAGTAGGGCACGCCGCTCGGCACGCTGAAGCGCATCTCGAGGCTCGCACCTGCGGTGGCATTCAGCTCAGTGTGCTTGCCCGCGCCTCCGATGTTTCCGGCAGGGCAGATGTGGGCGAGGGTGTCTGCGCTGCGGTTGATCAGCGCGCCGAGCGCATCGCCACCATCGAGGGCGACATCGGTCCAGACGACGTACTCGTGCACCATCACCTGCGGGTTCTCTTCGAGCGCCCACATCAGCGGGCTCACCGCAGACTCACCGACGTGCCAGATCGAGATGAGCTCGGCGTCGGGCGCAATGCCGACGTGGGATCGGCCAAGCAGCGGGAGGTCTGCGGCGAGGATGCCGAGCACACCGGTGCCATGCAGCGTGTCGGCGTAGCCGTAGATGCCGCCTGTGATGTCGCGCGGGATCTCGGAGAGGTCCGTGCCGCGATAGAAATCGCGGATCACCGGCGGCCTGGTGCCGGTGGTCACATCGATATGCGAGACGCGCACCTTCGAGGTGCCAAGGCGGACCATGCGCTCGTTCACCTCAAGGTAGCCGCTGCGGTCGGCATCATCGGGCGTGAAGATCGGCTCGCCGTAGGCAGGAACATCCTCCTGGCCGAGCAGCACATCGCGCGCTCCGTTGCCGTCGGTGTCGAGGTAGAGCCAGTCGGTCGCAGGGTCGAAGCGGTTGGGGCGCGGGGGTGAGCCGCCGCCGACTTGGTCGACGTAGTCGGGGCGCAAGACGTGGGCTGTCTCGTCGTCGGTGGCGATGCCGTCTTGGTTCAGGTCGATCGCATCCACCTCGGCTGTGAGGCGCCCGTCGCCATCGACATCGATGAAGCTGAACCAGCCCGCATCGCCTCGAAAGAATGCCGGATGAAAGACGTCCACCAGCGTGTCGATGTCCGCGATCGTGACGCCCTCGCCCGTGAAGCGGTCGTGCGGTGCCTCCTGCTCGAAGGCCATGCCGCGCGCCGCTTCGAGCGAGAGCAGGGTGGCGCTGCGATCCAGCGGAGGGCGCGGGGTTGGGTTGTCTGCACGCATGGCGCGACGCACCAGGCTCGACTGCTCGAGCGCACGCAGACCCGCCGGGTCGACACGCACCAGAACGAACTCCTCGTGCTGCCGCTCGAAGGTCACACCGGGCATTGCACCAATGCGCGCGCCGCGTGCGCGAAGGTCATCGCCCGTCGCTTGCGTTGCCGACGAGGCAAGGGGCTGAAGCTCGACCAGCACATGCACCGGGCCCGCCGTGCGACCTCGAAGCCAGTCGATGCGGGGCTGCGCGAGTGCCGTCGCGATGGAAGGGTCGATGCGCGGCGTGGACTGCGCGGTGGCATCGGTGGGTTGGAGGGCGACGAGCCCAGCCAGGGCAGCGACCGAGAGGCCGGGCAGCCAGACACGTGTCGTGACCGAGAGCGAGCGTGAGGGAGCGCGGAGAAGCTTCACCATGCGGCGGATCAAGCACGTCACGTGCCATGCGCAAGGCGTGCTGCGTTACAGCGAAACTCGGTGGGTGTGCCGATCGTGACGGGCCTGCGTGCGTCCCTTGCCGACCCCTCGCCCGCGCCGTTGCCTGAGAGAATTCCCAGCGTTACGTGGTTCAGTCCCCCCGAACAAGACGATGAAGCCCTTTGTTGGTACGTTCAAAAGCTTGGGCAGCCTTCCCGAAATCCATGGACACGTCGCCGACAAATATGTCGTCGAGTCCCTCATTGGGCGCGGTGGGATGGGCGCTGTCTACCGTGCGCGTCACCTGCTCACAGGAAGGCGCGTCGCACTGAAGTGGATCACCTCGGAGAACCTCGGCGCCCAGCTTGAGGGGCGCATCCTGCGTGAGGCGCAGGCGATGGGACGCATTGAGCATCCGAACGTCTGCACCATCCTCGATGTGGGCGAGGACCAAGGCTCGATGTTCCTCGTCATGGAGTACCTCGAGGGCATGAGCCTGGGGGATTGGGCGGCAGGTCGACAGCTTCAGCCCGCGGAGATCATCCGCGTGCTCTACGGTGCGATGTCCGGCGTGGCTGCGGCGCATCGCGAGGGCGTGCTGCATCGCGATCTGAAGCTCGACAATATCTTTGTCTGCATCGACAAGAGCGGTGCGTTCACGACAACCAAGGTGCTCGACTTCGGCATCTCGAAGCTCACCGACCCGCACGCCTACGAGGTCGGTCAGATCACGCGAACGGGACAGGTGATGGGCACGCCGCACTGCATGGCGCCTGAGCAGGTGCTCGATGAGCCGAGTGTCGATGCACGTGTCGATGTCTATGCGCTCGGCGTGATTCTCTACGAGCTGCTCTCAGGGGGTCGGCTCCCCTACGAGGCCGAGAACTACAACCGTCTCGTCGTCGCGATCACAACGGGACCAGGCACACCGCTCCGCACGTATTGCCCCGATCATGATCCCGCGCTCATCGCGGTGGTGGAGCAGGCGATTGCGCACGATCGCAGGGCGCGCTTCGAGAGCGTCGATGCCTTTGCCGCCGCGCTCGAGCCCTTCGCCGAGGGTGCACGCTTCAGCTCGCCCTCAGGTCAGTTCGTCGTCAGCGCGCGCACGAGCCATACGCCCACGCTCACGCCCTCCGAGCTGGCAGCAGCGCGCCGTTCTGTGACGCCCGTTCAAGCCGTGACTCCTGTTCAAGTCGTCGAGGCGCCGATGCCTGAGGCGCGACCTTCGCTCATCCCTGGAGAACGCCCGCTGCCTGTGGGCCTTTTCGCAGGCGTCCTTGTGCTCGTCGTTCTCGGGCTTGCCGCCATCTGGTGGAGTTCCGCGGACGGCGCGTCACTGCCGGCCTCGTCACCCACTGCGGTAGTGCCGCTCGCCTCGCCCGATGCGGCTGCCTCCGATGCAGGCGTGGATGCCTTCGTGGCGGATGCGCCAGTCATGACGGATGCGCCGGAGCCGACCTCGCCGGAGCCGACCGCGATGGAACACACATCGCGAACACCGAGCCACCCGGCAGGCGAGACACCGCGGCCGACTATGGTATCTCCGCCCGACCGCACCATCACCGGCCGTTCGGGCGTGCTCGATCCGGACGATTTCTGAGCTCCGAGCTTGGCTTGATGTGGGCGGCGTCGGAGTCGAATGAAGCAAGCACACATCATCGGATGTCTCGTCCTACACCTTGCACTTGCAGGGACGGCATCCGCCCAAGAAGCGAGCGAGCCACCAACCTACCGGCCGCTCATTGATCGTGCGCTCAGCGAGTCGCGGGAGGCGCATTGGCAAGAGGCGCGTGCACTCTTTCGTCGCGCGTTTGAGATCTACCCCAATGCACGTGCGCTGCGCGGGCTCGGGATGACGTCGTTCGAGCTTCGCGACTACGCCGAGAGCGTCCGGACGCTGCGCGCTGCGCTCACCCACACGGTTCAGCCCCTCACGGATGAGCAGCACATGCAGGTGGAAGGACTCCTCGCGCAGGCACTGCTCTTCGTGGGTTCGTACACGCTGGTTGCCCCAGAGAACGTGGTCGTGACGATCGACGACAGGCCCCTCTCTCTGGAGCCCGATGGGACGGTCCTTTTGGGATTGGGCGCACACCGCGCACGCGCCCGCGCTCAGGATGGGCGCACCGTGGAGAGCGCATTCGATGTGCTCGGCGGAGACACAGGCCCCCTTCCGATCGACCTCAACGCGCTCACGCCCGTTGTGCCTGAGGCGCCGCCCGTTGAGACGGATGAGGAGCCCGTGCTCATGGTCGCAACGCCCGTCGCTCCTTCGTCCGGAGGGTCGGATGCGGGCCCGCTCGTGCTCCTCGTCAGCGGTGGTGCTCTCGCCGTGGCAGGCGGCGTGTGTCTCGGTCTCGGCGTCGCGGACGCGGACTCGGTGAGTGCGGCGGCACGCGGTACCGAGTGGTCGGATGTGGGCGCTGCGTATGAGCGGGCACCTGTCCTTCAGGGCGTCGGTGCGGCCACGCTGGGTGTCGGCGTCGTGATGGCGGGCATCGGCGGTGTGCTCCTGGCGACGTCGTCGAGCGACCCCGTTCAAGTGCAGGTGCATGCAGACGGCCTGAGCCTGCGAGGTGTGTGGTGAGTCGCCTTCAGTCTTCTCTCCTCACGCTGATGAGCGCGCTCGCGCTGATGTCTGCGGGTTGCTCGGTCGCGCTCGAGGACGGACGCTACGGATGCGCACGCGGGCCCTGTCCGCCTCGCTTCTACTGTCACAGCGATGACCTCTGCTACGCGACTGAAGAAGCCGACGCAGGCGTCGCGATGGATGCCACGGACGCCACGAGCGACGTCAACGCACCAAGCGATGCTGCACGCGATACAGGCCTCGACGCACCCATGCACGACGCAGTCGTGACCGATGCATCGATGGATGCGGCGACAGTCGATGCAATGCAGCCGGACGCGCCCGATGCAGTCGATGCCTTCAATCCTGCGGACGCATTCAGCATCGACGCGCGCAGCCCCGACGCCTACGTACGCCCGGATGCGGGACGCGATGCCGGAACCGATGTGGGCAACGACGCAACCCTCACACGCGAGTTCTTCACACCCTGCACCGCGAGCTCCGGCTGCGCCTCGGGCCTCTGCTATTTCCCCAACGGCGAGCGCTACGCGACGGGCTACTGCACCCCGATGTGCACGCGGCGCGAGACGTGCCCCTCCATGGCCAGCGCTTGCACGACCAACGCTTGCGTCATCACATGCAGCTCCGGCAGCTTGTGTCCCTCGTCGACGCGCTGCGCGCTGAATGATCGCAGCGCTGGCGAGTGCTTGGCACCTGGCGTTGCGCCCCTTCCACTTGCACCCACTCCTTGCGGCGGGCCGACGCGGTGTGACGTTGGCGTGTGCAATGACGGCGTCTGTCGTCGCGCATGTCTCAACGCCTCGGGTTGCCCGGACACGGAGCGCTGCGTCGTCGGGACGGCCGCGCCGCAAGTCTGTATGCCGTAGCGCATGCGCTTGGGTGGAGGTCTGAAGGGCAGCACCCAAGGTCGCACGTGCTGCTCGGGTTCCACGGCTGCAAGGAGCGACTATGAGTTCGAACGGCAAAGCAGTGGTGATGGCGATGGCGAGCGCGGTGGTGCTCGGCGGTGTGGCAGGCGGCGCGATGCTCTATGCGCGTCGCACGGCGGAGCCGACGCTCACGCCCATTCACGACACACCGACGCCACCGCTTGCGAACAACGGCGCACCGACTCCTCCGAACACGCCCGCAGTGCCTGCGCTATTGCGTCCTTTTGGAAGCACTGAGGCATTCGATGCCTTTGTTGCGACCCTCACCGTCGCTCGGGAACGCGGCGCTGGAGGCTACGGCTCGGGTGGGCTCGGCGGCCTGCTCGCAGGCGCATTGGGTGGCGCAGCGGAAGGTGCCGTTGCAGAGGCGCCAGCGGCCGCTCCCACCCAGGCCACTGCGGCATCGGACGGCGCACAAGGCCAGACGGGCGACGCGATCACCAACACGCAGGTCACAGGGGTCGACGAGGGCGACATCGTGAAGATGCACGGCGATGTGATGGTCGTGCTCCGTCGCGGTCGACTCTTCACCGTGCGCATGGGCAGCGATGCGCTGACACCGATCTCGATGATCGACGCGCCCCCTCCTGGCATCACAGGCGGCTGGTACGACGAGATGCTCATCTCGGGAAATACGATCGTCGTCATTGGCTACAACTACCAACAGACGGGCACCGAACTCGGGCTCTTCTCGATCACGGACGAGGGCCAGCTGAGTCGACGCGGGACCTACTACCTGCGCTCGGGCGACTACTACTCGTCGCGCAACTACGCGAGCCGTCTCCTGGGCTCAACGCTCGTCTTCTACATGCCCGTTCCGCTTCAAGGCGCGAACGTCGAGATGCCCGCGATGCGACGTGGAACGGACGACTGGCGTGCGCTCATCGATCGCGAGCGCGTCTATCAGCCCATCCAGCGCACCGACTCCTACGCGGTGATGCACACCATCGTGCGCTGTGATCTTGCACCGACGGAATCGGGCGGTGAGCCGAGCTGCTCGGCAGAGTCTGTGGTGGGCCCCGCGAGTCGCAATTTCTACGTGAGCCAGAACGCCGTCTACCTCTGGGTTGGTGGCGCGCTCGCGCCTGCGACAAGCAACAACGCGAACACGAACAACGCGAATCCGCAGTCAAACACGGCCATTCCGCATGCCCCCGCGCCCGATGCCGTCGTCTACCGCATGCCGCTTCACGGAGGCGCGCCGGGTGCGCTTCAAGTCTTTGGTCAGCCCACCGATCAGCTCTCGTTTGATGAAGCCGCGGACGGCTACCTCGACGTGCTCGTGCGCTCCGAGGGGCAGGGCGATGCGATGTGGAGACCAGAGGTTGCAAGCGGCGACCTCGCACTCACGCGGCTTCCGATAGCCCAGATGAACGCCTCGGTGCCGAGCGTCGCAACAAGCGCCTACACGCCGCTCCCGCGCGTCGAAGGCTACGCGCTGCAGAATCGCTTCGTGGGCGACTGGGTGCTCTACGGCGCAGGCGCGCAGGGCTACTACTACGGGGCCCGCCCCACCGAGGGCGCGACGCTCTACGCAGCCCCCGTGCGTGGAAGTGCGCGCGCAGCCGTTGGCGCAAATGACCCGTGGGTCTCGATCCCGCTCTCGCATCCCGTGGAGCGCATCGAGGTGATGGGTCAAGACGCGGTGGTTGTCGGCGCAGACAGCCGCGCCCTGCACTTCGAGGATGTTGTCTTCGAGGGCGCCACCGCGCGCATTGCAGGTCACTACGAGCGCGCCGGCGCATCCCAAGGCGAGAGCCGCACGCACGGCTTCTTCTATCGCCGGGACACCGACACATCGGGCGTCTTGGGCCTACCGATCCGCGGCGCGGACAGCGGTCGATTCACCGAGATCTGGCAGGGATCCGCAGGCGTGCTCTTCCTCTCCGTCGACCACCATCAGTTCCACGAGGTCGGCACCTTGCAGGCCCGCAACGAGCAGATTGAAGACCACTGCGTCGTCTCGTGTGCGGACTGGTACGGCAATGCGCGACCCATCTTCTGGCGCGGACGCACCTTCGCGCTGATGGGCTACGAGCTCGTCGAAGGCGCCGTCACACCCAGTGCCCTGCGCGAAGTGCGTCGCGTGAATTTCTACCAAGGTGCGAGGGCGCGTCCGAGCTTCGGGCCCATCGGGCAGTGAGCTGCGTGACGCGCGTGATGTGACGCACGTCACGCGCGCCGCATAATATTGCAATCGTGTAACAACCGTATCGCAATATGAGATGCGGAGCCTGTGCTAGCGCGGGGCCTGCGCTCCGCCAGCGGTCTCCGTCTCGCCTTCGGTCGTGATGCCGAGGGCCTCGTCGTCCGCCTCTGTCCAGGGTGAGGTGGTTGGGCCTTCTACGCGCGCGACAGCGGTCGCACCGCCACAGCCGATGAGGTTGCAAAGAGCCAAGAGCAGGGCGGCGAGGATGCTGATGCGCTTCATCGCGCACCTCCAAGGGATGCGTCGTCTACAACGATGCGGTTGGGAGAAACAAAGCGGATGTCGGGTGCGTGCGTCTCGTAGGCCACCACACCCAAGCCCTCGGCCGAGCCCGTTGCGACGCGCTGCAGCGCCATCGGGATGCGCACACTCGTGCGTGCCGCGAGGCCTGGGAGACGAAGCCGAATCACGTTGCCCATGTCGGGGCCCTCGAATGTGCCCGTGACGCGGCGGATGGCCTCGCTGGCCGCGGCGTCGATCACAAAGGTGCTTGGGATCTGCACCTCGACGACCGTCTCACCCAGCGAGGCATCTGTGTTCGACGTGATGACGAGATCGAACACCGTGCGTGCGTTGCTGCCCGCTCCGCCGAGCGTGCCCTCGAAGGCAACGATGAGAGGCACGCCCGTGGACGGGGCAAGCACACGAAGCACGCGCTGCGTGAGCACACCGATGACGGCCTCGCTCGCGGCGATGTGCAGCTCTGGCGTGCCCTCGATGCGAAGCTCGGTGGGCGCATCGAGCGAGAGTGTGCGCGACGCACCTGCGAGGGTCAGCGTTGCCGAGGAGGAGGCGGCCTCGGGGGGAAGACCGAAGGCGCCATAGGCGGCCGCAGCATGGAGCCAGAATGCACCGCGGGTGCCTGCGCGATCCAAGAGCGCGATGTCCTCTGCGGCCTCGTTCGCGAAGCTGTTCGCCTCGGCCGCAAGCCCGAGTTGCCGTGCCGCAAGCGCGCGCGCGAGCGTCGCAATCCACGTGTCGACGCGTGCGTCGAGGCCCTCTGGAACGACCTGCGAGGCGCTTAGCGATGCGGTGTAGAGAATGCGACCTGTCTCGTCCTCGGGGTTCAACGTGAGAAGGGCCGCAGCCATCATCGCCATCGCATTGGGGTCGGCGCGTGAGACATGCACGGCACGCCAACCATCGAGGCGTGAGGCGCGAATCGTGTTGGCCACCACGTCA
>JBILQT010000226.1:0-11787 GCA_044373065.1 Sandaracinaceae bacterium | reverse complement strand
CGGGCGCTGTGGGGAGCGAGGCGAGTGCGAGCAGGGTCGATGCACGGGCACGCACATCGCCTCCACGTGCACTGGTTCCAAGCGCCGCACGCAGCGCGTTTGTCTGCGCGGTGAGGTCTTCGCGCGTCGCGGTTGCGACCAACGCACACGCCACTGTCAGCGCATCGGGCGCACTCAGGACAGCGGTCGCTTGTGGCAGGAGCGCCTCGTCCATGTCGCCCTGAAGTGCGCCCGCCCAAGCCAGGATGGCCGCGTTCGCGCTCACAGCTTCGTCGAGCAGATGCGCGTGATGCAGTGTGCGCGGCGTCGCAACGATGAGCGTCTGCGAGAGCGTGCGACTGCGCTCGGTGCTGGGCGCAGCGGGGAGGTCGATCGCGAGATCGAGGCCTGCGCGTCCACGGCGAGAAACGAGTGGAATCCCTTGCGGCAGAACGCGAATGCGATGCGTGCGCGAGAACGTTCCGTCTTCACTGCGCACAACCAACGTGGCGGGCCCAGCCTGCTGGGCGATGAGTGCGATGCGGCCTTGCACCACGCCCTCGGAGGATGCGGGGTTGGTCAGCTGCGCCTCGAGCACCGCACCCTCCACATCAAGCGAGAGGCTGACATTCGAGCCCTCGCGCAAGGTCGTTGCAACGAAGGGGACTTCGAGGCGATCGCCTACGCGAAGGAGTGTCGGCAACTGCGAGGCGAAGACCACACGTGCGCCTACCTCAAGGTGTGTGAGCTCTGTGGTGAGCGAGCCTTGCGCAGTCGATGCGAAGGCGATCGCCGTCCACGTGCGCTCTCTGCTCGTGATGCGCGGCTGCCAACGCTCACTCGGCGCAAGCTGCACGCTGAGCGCACTGCGCTCATCGATGAGCGCATCCTCTTCGGTGCCCATGGGTGAGGGGAGGTCATCCCAAGCCTGCGCGGAGACGCTCTCGGATGCCGTGCCGAAGTCTTGGTACTCCGCATCGCCACCAAGATGCGCGTCGAGCGTGAAGACAAAAGCGCGTCCCATGGCGACGCCCGTCAGCCTTGCCATGAGTGCATTCTCGCCCACGGCCTCGGCGTAGAGGCTCGTGGCAGGGAGGATGCGGGCGAAGGGGTCGAACATGTCATCGCGCGTGTCGATGACGCCATCGGGGCCAGCACTCGCGACCTCCCAACCTGGCACCGCGGGGAGAAACGATGAGCGTGTGGTCCTTCGCATCACGAAGGGATGGCCCCACGCATCGAAGAATGCGCTCGTCTCGCCTGCATCTTCCGCAAGGCTTGCAATCCAAGTCGCAGGGTCTCCACGGTGGGCCCACGGGAGGTCGAGGTTGCTCTCGTGCGTCATGCCGCGCATCGCTACGATCACATCCCAGAGGCGCTTGCGCGTGATGCGTCGTGCAACGTTGTCGTAGGTGAACGAAGGGTCGAGCGCGACAAGGGCGTCAATGTCGAGCGGCTCTCCGTCGAGGCCTGCGCTGCCCTCGTCATCAATGCCCGCTGCGTCGACTGCGGTGTCGAGCATCTCGCGATTCCACGTCCAGCCGCGGGGGCCCTCCACGCCGACCTCGTCCAGGCTTCCTGGAATGCTGTTCTCGACGATGGTCTCCACGGCGAGCATGAGGCGGCCAACACGGCCACGTACAAAGCGCGCACGCGTGCGCCAGGGGTCACGCAAGAGCCCCACGGAGAGCGGTGAGTCGGGGAGCGCCTGCGGCACGACCTGCCCCTCACGCAACATCGCGCTCGCACCGACATCGGCCGGGACTTGACCCGCAAGGGTCGACTCCAGCGCGAGCGTTCCGAGCGATCGAAGTGCAAACGTCGGGTCGAGCTGAGCCCGCAGTGCGCTGGCGTGTGCGGCACCCGTCATCGTGATGAACACGCTCTCGGAGCTCGTGATGCGTGCGTCGTTCGCTTGGAGGCCAAGTGAGCCCATGGGCTCCTCGAGAAGGGTCATGGCCGAGGCGCCGCGGATGTCCTGACCCACTGCGCTCACAAGCCGTGCACGCAGCCAGAGGAGGCCATGCACGCCTTCGGGGATGCGCACGGCGCCCGACGTTCCCCGCGCGGGAACCAACACCGCAGTGACGGGCTCCCAGCCCTCGCCGCCCTCGCGAAGCACGCTCACGGAGACCATCTCGTTCTCTGCTGCTGCGCGACGATGAAGCGTGAATGCGATCTCGCCCGAGGGATCCACGCGTGGCGTCGTGACGATGCTCAGCGGTGCATCCAAGTCGACCGGAACGCAGCGCGTGATCGCCGTGCCGTGCGACTCCAAGGTGAGCTCGGTGGAGGTGCTTCCGCCGCAGGCATCCGCCTCTGTGGCAGCGATGCTCGGGACATCGACAAACGCCAAGCCCTCCGCATCCGTTACCGCACTCCGATTCGCGCCCACCGCAAGCCCACGCACGACCACAGGCTCGTTTGCGCGAGGCATGCCGCTGGCATCGACGACACGCACGTAGAGCCGCGCGGGAAGCCCCGGCACCAGGGCTCCGCCGCGTGGGATCACGGCCGCAAAGGTCGTCTGTCGCGCGACCCGTACCTGGCCGATGACGGTCACCGAACCGTACGCCTCGGACTGCACCTCGAAGGCCACGGTCTCATCGCGCAGAGGCTCCGTGAGTACCGTTGGCGCATGCCAATGGAGGCGTGCAATGCCGTGCGCATCACAGCGTACCGGGGGCTGATCACTCTGGTACTGCACACGAACCGCTGCGCCCGAAACGGGCGTGCCCTCGGGTGTGCGAACGCGAACGATGAAGTCGACATCCTCATCGGGGCCAACCACGTGGCGCTCAGGCATGGCCTGTACATCAAGCGGCGCTGTGGCGACGGGCTGCACGGCCGCCACCGAGAGCGAGGCTGAGCTCAGCACATGCTCATCGCGCGAGGCCACGGCACTGAAGGTCACCTCATAGGCCGAGGGCGACATATCAAAGCGCGCGCTGAAGAAGCCTGCACGATCGGTAAGCACCTCGACGTTGCCGTGCAGCTGCCCATGGCTCGTGCCGTGGATCATCACAGGCACGTCGGCCTCGCCACGACCCGTCCCAACATCGAGCAAGCGACCCATCACAAAGAGCGGTGCCCCTGGCGTGAAGGCAGCCCGATCGCTTGTAAGCACAAGGCGATGCGCCGTCGCCGCCTCGAGCGCCACATCAAAGACGCGACGCACACCGCGTGGGCATGTGGCCTCCACGACGAGCGGCTCATGCGTGTTCTCTGCATCCTCTTCCGAGGGCACAGGGATCGTGATCAGCGCACGTCCATCTTCACCTGTCGGCACCACCACCGGCGTGCTCACGGCGAAGGGCGCCGTCGCGCGGAGTGTGCACCGCGCGGCGGGGCGAAGGTCGCGGCGATGAACAACCTCGTAGAGACGCACCCACCAGCGGAAGGGCTCTCCCGCGCGGTACTGAAGCGTGCCCTCGATGCTCATCTCAAGCCCCGTGACATCACCCCGCGGGACCTCGCGGTGCATGGCCTGCTGTGCATGCGCAGGCAGGGAAAGCGTGATGAGCGCGAGCGCCAAGGTGCCAAGCAGGCTGCGGAGCGAGTTCATCGCGCACCTCCAGTCGAAGCTTCACGGGGTGTGATGGTCAGCTCCCGAGGAGGCACCACCGAGGCGCGGTCTTCACCGCCAACGACGTAGCCAACGAGGCCAAGCCCACGCAGGGTTCCAGCCACACGCCAGCGCAAGGGAAGTCGAATGCGGGCCTCACCTCCAGGGCGAAGCGGCGGGATGCGAAAGCCCATCATCTCCGCGTCTTGCGTGTAGAGATTGGCTGGGCGCGAAGCGAGCTCTGCACCCGTGGGGAGCTCGAGATCGACCACAGCGTTGTTGATGATGCGCGGCGTTGTGTTGCGCACCACAAGCACAAGCTCCGTCACTGCATCGAGCGCACCGACCTCACCCTCCAAGCGCAGCTCCAAGGGGCCACGCACAGGCGACGCAGGCCATGGCGTTCGGTAGGAGAGTGCGACGTCGATGCGGGTGACCTCCACATTCGGTCCGGCCACGATGAGGTGATGCTCGGGGCTTGTGGCCAGCTGCGTTGAGCGAGCTTCTGCCGCGGAGAGCGTGAGCGGCGTTCCATCCAAGGAGGCCGTGATGCTGCGCGCTGCACCATTGAGATCGACGTAGACCGAGTTCGCCACGGGAGGCGAGGTCATCGCGAGCAAGCGAAGGCCAACGTTGGTGAGACGCGTCGTGTCCGAATCCGCCAGCGTCGCGTGCCAGCGCACGATGGTGGTCAGCAGACGGAGCGCTTCGTCATGGCGGCCAAGGCGCAGGTAGGCGAGCGCAAGATGCGCAGAGGCGCGCAGCGGGTCGCCCTCCGTTGCCACGAACGTGTCGTCGCCGACCGTCACGCGTGCGCCCTCCACACGCCGCACAAGCTCCATCGCGACGGGGTCGGGCACCTCGCCCGTGTTCGTCCACGCGAGGGCCGATGCCGCTGCGGCGAGGGCATCGGGGTTGCCCGCAGCGTTGGTGATCCCGTTCGTCACCATCGAGCGAAGACGACCGATGAGCGCGATGGCGCCCTCACGGCCATCGACAACGTCACTGTGCAGGACTGGCGCCAGATCGAGCAGCATCTCGCTCGCCACAGCGAACTGTGTGGACAGCGCGCGGCCTTGTGCATCGGTCCCGTCCAGCGCCTCCGCCACGCGGAGCATCACGCCACTGCGTGCCGGTGCATCCTCCGACCCCCAGAACGCTGCAGCACGGAGTGCGGGGCGGCCTTCGCTTGCGCGCGCGCGCGCCCAGCCGTCTTCTCCATGCCCCGGCCTTCCGGTGAATCCCCCGATCCATGCGAGGTCGAGAAGGGAGGTCGACGAGGGCAGCGATTCAATCGGCCGATACGCGATGAAGGCTTGCGCATCGAAGGCCTCTTGTGGAGTCCGCCAATCGAGCGCGACGGTGCCTGCGCCGAGCGTCGTGAGTACGCGACTTGTGCGACGCGAGCGCAGGCTCACCTCAAGAGGCAATCGGATCGCATCGACCGCCACGCCATCCATCCCGCTGCAGGCAATCTGCACATCACCGCGCGCGACCTGCGTCGGACGAATCGCGAAGCTCAGTGCGATGGCGTCATGCGGAGCCACCTCCACCTCACGCACCTCGCTCGCCTCGAGGCCAAGTGATGTCGACTCCAAGATCCCAACGCGCAGGCGCCGCGTCTCACTGCCACGGTTGCTCACGCGCACAGGCACCGCGAGCACATCGTCCGTGCGCGCATGATCGGGGATCGCAGCATCGACGACGATCTCACGCTCCACCGCAAAGCTCGTCTCGGCCGACCACACCCAACCATCGGTGCGCCAGATGATCGTCTCGACGACATAGGACGTGATCGCGTCGGCGACGCGCAACTCAAAGCTTGCGTGTCCCAGGGCGTCGAGTTCGAAGGTGGGCTCAAAGAAGAGCGTTGCGGGGAAGCGCTCACGCAGCACACGCGAGAGCCCGTCGAAGGAGGGCCCAACGCTCGCCTGTCCGGCGCGCACGCGTGGCACGGACGACGAGCGAGATCCGAAGCCGCCTCCGCCGGATCCGTAGCCGCTGCCCGTTCCACTGCCGTGGCCAATCGTGCCGATGTTGCCGAGGCCAAGTGCGCCCTCGCTCACGCCCGCATGCACGGCATCGCCAATCAGCTCCTCGTCGAACTCGGCTTCGGTGCGGATGTACGCCGAGGTCAGCTCGTTGATGGTGCGCTCGTAGGCCGAGAGACGCGCAAGGGCGCGCATCAGCGCGTCTTCACCTGTGGCAAGCGCGTAGGGCGTGCCCGCGGGCACGACGCGCACGAAGGGGTCGTTGAGGTCATCCGCTGTGCCCATGCGACCATCGGGCCCAGGGCTCGCGAGTTCGTAGTTTGCAGCATATTGAGATGTTGAAAAAATTGGATGCGCAACGCGCCTCAGCGCAAAGCGACCACCCCAGGGGTCGGCCAGATCGGAGGCGTTGATCACCCCGCGCTCAATCAAGCGTGGAAGCCAACGATCGGCGGGCTCACGCGCGGCGATTCGGTCCGCGATCGATGCCTCGTCTCCTGGGTCGAGGTAGCGCGCGAGACGCGCGTAGAGATGCACCAATCGTCCGCGTGCCACACGCCTTGCAACGGTCTCGTAGCGGAAGCTCGGGTCGCTTGCCGTGAGGTCCGAGACCGCCACCACGCCCTCACCTGCAGTGCGCACCTCAGTCTCGAAGAGAAGGTCATCGCGGAAGCGCCGCGCAGCGCCCGCTCCCACCGTCACGGTGTCGAGCGCATCCTCATCGAGCGCGGCCGTGAGCGCCTCTTCGACCGCGGTCATCGCATCCCGCAGACCACGTCGCTCCAGCTCGCGCGCTGCGGGGAAGGGGTCTCGAAAGTCACCCGTGCGTGCGGTTGGATAGGTGGCCTCGACGGCCTGTCCAAGCGCATCCACCAGGGCCGCCGAGGTCTCGGGGACATCGTCGACTGAGGTGTTCACGAGCGCCGAGCGAAGGAGTCGATGCGCCTCGGGCGTCGATGCGTAGAGCGCTTCCTCGAATGCGCGGTTCAAGAAGAATTCGCGGAAAGGCCGCTCCCCGGAGTGCGCGGAAAGATCGCGCACGACCATCACACCAAACGAACGAACCCCCGCAGGTGAAACGCCACCTTCCACAAGGAGGCGCGCCGAGTCGCCGACGAAGTATTGAGCGCGCTCGGGCCGCACCGTGACGAACGTCGGCTGGGGTGGACGCACCAAGATCATGTCCGTGAGGCCTGCGCCCTCGGCCGTCTCGTTCTCCTTCACAAGGCGCGCACGAATCATGAAGGTGCCGAGTCGATCCAGAGGCGCATGGAGGCGCACGGAGTTGGCCGTCGCGGATGCAAATACGCGCTCCAGGATCGCGTCGCTCCCGTCGATCAAGGTGACGATCACAGGCTGCCTTTGCGCTCGGGGCCGCCTGCGCAACGCGACCTCAAACGAGGCGCCTGGGTCAACGACGGGGCTCGAGGCATCGGGCGCCACATCGCCCTCACGCTGCACAGGGACCGCGATGCGTGACGTCAACTCAAGCGCGCCGTGAATGCGCGCGAGCACGCTGGTGACCGCGAGATCGTCATCCTCGGTGCTCGGCGACCAGACGCCCGCCGGAAGCAACGTCGGCACCTCTGCGAGGCCATTCACGTCGGTGCGCACGGTCGTACGTCCCCCACGAATTGCT
Source organism: Sandaracinaceae bacterium (assembly GCA_044373065.1). Lineage (GTDB taxonomy): Bacteria > Myxococcota_A > Polyangia > Polyangiales > Sandaracinaceae > JAFLCL01. Next base: position 4,613 of record JBILQT010000226.1, on the reverse strand, counting down.
GGGCCTTCCACCACGATTTCCGTCCCCGCAGCCACAGGGTCATGAAAGCCATTGGTGACCATCAGAAAGAACGAATCCGGGACCTCAGGCACAAGCCCGCCCGGTGTGCGCGGCATCGCCTCGATGCTCAGCGAGAGCGGCATCGCAAGCCGCATCAACCCAGGCACACGCACCTCGCCATGCCCCGCGTGATGCACAAGCGCGACGAATCCAAACTCTTGCGCATCGCGACGCTGACCTGTCGGCGCGCTCGCATGGATGCGTGCCTCACCCTGCGCATCCGAGACGCCTTCGAGCTCGGCGTCATTCAGCGTGAGCGAGACATGCGCGCCCTGCACGGGTGCACCACTCGGCGTGTTCACCGTGACGATCACATCGACCGCACCGCCTGGTGCCACCTCTTCGGGCTCGGTGCGCACACGTGCCGTGAGGTGCGCGAGCGAGCGTCTTCCGATGCTTGCATAGGCGCTCGTCTCGACATCGGTTGCGCGCGCCTGAATGACCACCGAGCCCGACCCCTCGTCCTCCGCAATCGCCAGATCAAAGCTGACCGCGCCGCTTGGGCCCGTCGTCATCGCGCGGGTGGACTGCACCACGCCCTGCGTGATGCGAAACGAGATCGTCTCGTTCTCGATCGGGCGTTGCGAGCGCGCATCGCGCAGACGCGCGAGCACATGCACGGGTTCGCCGGGCTCGTAGAGCACGCGATCCATCCGCACATCGAGCGTGCGCGGTGAGCTCAACGCGACTTGAAAAAGAAAGACGCGCTCGGTCGGTGAGGGGCGAGTCGCCTCAGGCGTTTGCTCGTCGCTCTCGGAGGCCTCATCGCTCTCCTCCGCGGCCTCGTCGCTCTCCTCATCGCGTGCCGCCCGCGGGTCACGGAGGGTCACCTCCAGCGTTGCAACGCCCTCCTCCGTATGCGGCGTCAGCGGCAGCGCAAAGTGACCTTGCGCGTCGGCAGAGACGACGACGGGCGGGTCGAGCTCATGCTCCTGATCATCGATCAAGCGGGCCTGCACACGTGCATTCGGAAAGGCCTCCAAGGTTGCCAAACCACGCACGCGGTAGGCCGTCCCGTGCAGCGTCTCTAGCCGATCACGCGTCAACGCAGGCGTACCCGAGAGCGCCATCTCAAAGCCCGACACAGCCGGCGTCGGACGCGCCACCCGCTGCGCGGGGACACGCTGCGCGGGGACACGCTGCGCGCTTGTTCCGTGGGCAACGAAGACGCCCGCCGAGATGCCAAAAAGCAGCATCAAGACGGGCGCAACAAGCGAGCGATTTCGTGGAGTTCCCGAGAGGGAAGGGCGAGGCATGGTCACCTCGACAACCTACTCCTGCGGAAGTTTCGGCCGTGAGGTGTTTTGCCTGCGAGGTCGCAAGCGCAAATCGTCCAAGGCGACGCAACGGCGCGCTGCATGTGCCGATGCGCAGCGCATGAGCAAACAACCCCACGACGGTCTATTCAAAGCCATCTTTGGCCAGCTCGACTACGCCCGCGAGGAGCTGCGAAGCCTTCTCCCGACTGAGATCTCGGCGGCGATCGACTGGTCCACGCTCTCGCTTGAGCCGGGCACCTTCGTCGACGCGCAGCTGAGCGAGCGCGAGACGGATCTCCTCTACCGCATGCAGCTGAACGAGCGCGATGCCCACGTCTATGTGCTCTTCGAGCACCAGAGCGAGGTCGATGCACGGATGCCATTTCGCTTGCTGCGCTATGAAATTCGTATCTGGGAGGCCTGGGAGAAGGCGAACCCAGGAGCGCCCTTGCCGCCGATCATTCCGATCGTGCTCTCGCAGGCCAAAGGCGGCTGGACTGCGGCCACCAACTTCGAATCCGCGCTTGCATTGCAGGGCGCACCCGCTGCGCTGCTGCGCTTCGTGCCGAAGTTCGACTACCTCGTGGACGACATCGGCCTCTCCACCGATCAAGCGCTCGACCTACGCCTCTCGAAGCTCCTCTCATTCACGATGAAGCTACTGCGCGACCTACGTGAGCGCGGCGTCGTCGTGCTCTGGGAGCAAGCCGATGCATTCCGTTCTCTTGAGGAAAACAACCTGCCCACGCAGACACTCGGCGCGCTCATTCGCTACATTGTCGTTGTCACCGAAGACGCCCGAAGCGTGCAGCGCTTCCTCGAACACCACGAACTGAAGAAGAGTGAGGCCGTCATGCGAAGCATCGCGCAGCAATGGATTGATGAAGGCATCGAGCGAGGCATCGAGCAGGGCATCGAGCGAGGCATCGAGCAGGGCATTCCTCGCGGTGTTCGCGTCACCCTACGCAAGCTGCTCTTGTTGAAGTTCCCGACCGCGTCCGACGCAGCGCTTGCGCGTCTTGAGGACGTGGACCTCTCGACGCTCGAGAAGTGGAGCGAGCGCGTGCTCTGGGCGACTTCGATCGAAGACGTGTTCGCGTAGGCTTGCGAGGTCGAAAGAAGGGTGAGGCCGTCATGCGAAGCATCGCGCAGCAGTGGATTGATGAAGGCATCGAGCGAGGCATCGAGCAGGGAATCGAGCAGGGAATCCCGCGCGGTGTTCGCGTCACCCTCCGCAAGCTCCTCTTGTTGAAGTTTCCGACAGCGTCCGAGGCATCGCTTGCGCGGCTCGAGGAGGCTGACCTTCAGACGCTCGAGAAGTGGAGCGAGCGCGTGCTCTGGGCGACTTCGATCGAAGATGTGTTCGCGTAGGCTTGCGAGGTCGCAAGGAGGCTTGCGAGGTCGCAAGGAGGCTTGCGAGGTCGCAAGGAGGCTTGCGAGGTCGCAAGGAGGCTTGCGAGGTCGCCCATCGCAGAACGGTCGACGAGCCGTTTGCCTCTTCGCTCCTTCGCAGCACCAACATTCCGGAGCAGATGCAGACGAGCATGGCTGTACGCCGCGCCGTCACGCGATGCGCTCTCGCGTGCGAAAGCCACCTCCCCAAGCACGTGATTGTTCTGGGTAGTCGAAAGCCCGTAGCCACAACGGCGCCAAGGCTGACGTAAGGAGACATCCCAGCACGCCACCGAGCTAGAAGACCTCTCCCTCGTGGTGCTTCAAAGGGGCGCTGCTTCAAAGGGGCCGTCGCTCATCACGACGGAACAGCCTTCCGCCTCGCCTTCGAGCGCGACAGTGAACCACGCCGCGCTTCAAAGGGGCCGTCGCTCATCACGACGGAACAGTTGGCGGGGCGGGCCTTTGCGACGCGAGTCCACCGGCTTCAAAGGGGCCGTCGCTCATCACGACGGAACAGCGCACACGGCCACGCTCGCGAACCGCATCACGACGCTGCTTCAAAGGGGCCGTCGCTCATCACGACGGAACAGTGGTCAGCTGCGGCTTGTCGTCGGCGTGAAACTGCCAGCTTCAAAGGGGCCGTCGCTCATCACGACGGAACAGCGAGCGCACCAAGCTTCGCAGCGGCGCTTCCGAGTGGACCGGGCTTCAAAGGGGCCGTCGCTCATCACGACGGAACAGGCAGCAGAATGTTTTGCGTCGCGCTCATCGCGTCGGCTTCAAAGGGGCCGTCGCTCATCACGACGGAACAGTGTGCCACCGAGGAAGGCGACAGAGTGCACCATGCGATCGCTTCAAAGGGGCCGTCGCTCATCACGACGGAACAGCAGCGAGGCCAGCGTGCATCCGGCGACGGGGGCCGTGGCTTCAAAGGGGCCGTCGCTCATCACGACGGAACAGGAAGGCTCAAGAGCCAGGCGGCGCGCAAGCAGGCAGAGCTTCAAAGGGGCCGTCGCTCATCACGACGGAACAGTCGGAAGCATCGCTGCGGACGGCATCCGTTCGCGCATCGCTTCAAAGGGGCCGTCGCTCATCACGACGGAACAGCACTTGGTCGATGATGCGAGGCATGCGCCCGAGCGCGCCGCGCGCTTCAAAGGGGCCGTCGCTCATCACGACGGAACAGGGTGCCGATTAGCTGCGTGCCTTCGCGGCGCAGGACGGTCGCGCTTCAAAGGGGCCGTCGCTCATCACGACGGAACAGCCGTGGGCCTGGGGGCCGCGGACGTGGCGGGCCTGGACGAGCTTCAAAGGGGCCGTCGCTCATCACGACGGAACAGGCCCGACGCGAACAACGCGAGCTTGCGAATCTTCTCGTGCTTCAAAGGGGCCGTCGCTCATCACGACGGAACAGACAGGAACACACGTGAGCAACGATACGAACGTAGTCATGCTTCAAAGGGGCCGTCGCTCATCACGACGGAACAGGTCGTGGGCCTACGAGCGCTGGCCGTTGCCCACCGAGCTTCAAAGGGGCCGTCGCTCATCACGACGGAACAGCACGCGAGCGCCTGGGAACGTTGTGCGCAGGTACGTAATGCTTCAAAGGGGCCGTCGCTCATCACGACGGAACAGGGCCCGAACTCGTCAGCGGTCATCGTCAGCACCCTTGCTTCAAAGGGGCCGTCGCTCATCACGACGGAACAGCCGAGCGACTGCGCGAGCGCCGTGATGGACGGGTGACCAGGCTTCAAAGGGGCCGTCGCTCATCACGACGGAACAGACACGCTCGGCTTCGTCACGAGCACACGCGCACCACCCGCTTCAAAGGGGCCGTCGCTCATCACGACGGAACAGGAGCGCACCACAGCGCCCCATGTCGCGACCCATCGCCAGCTT
>JBILQT010000557.1:0-3101 GCA_044373065.1 Sandaracinaceae bacterium | reverse complement strand
CAGGCGCTCGGGCGCATAGGCGATGAGGTCCTTCTCCGGCCCACCGAGCGCACCGGCGCCAGCGAGTGCCCACTGCATCGCGCACTCGCGCACGGAGGCCGACTTGGTGCGCGCGCCAAGCACCACACACGAGCCTGCATCGTGCTGCGCGAGGAACGCGGTGCGCTCGACGGTGGTGAGGGCCGGCAGGCGCGCGGCGAGGTCGACGAGGTTCACACTCGGCGCGGTGATCGCGGGCGCGCGCTCCTGCTGCGTGGCCTTCGCGGCCTTCGGCGCTGCCCTCGCCTTGGGCGCTGCCTTCGCGGCCTTGGGCGCTGCCTTCGCGGCCTTGGGCGCTGCCTTCGCGGCCTTGGGCGCTGCCTTCGCGGCCTTGGGCGCTGCCTTCGCCTTGGGCGCTGCCTTCGCCTTCGCGGTCGACTTCGGAGCCTTGGTCTTTGCCGTGGCCTTCGCGGGCGCGGCCTTCTGCTTCGCACTCTTCTTTTTTGCTGCCATGGGAGTCCTCCAGGGGCGCCATCGTGCCGAAGGAGCTGGCCCGTCCTCAAGAGGATTTGCGGGCGCAAGGGGAGGGGTACTGAGGCCGCGATGCGGGGCAAGCGCGCCGGAGGCGTGTAGCTTCACGTCATGTTCGCCGTCGTTCGCGAGGCCACGCAGTGAAGTCTTCCTCACGCAACTTGCGTCTCTACGCATGGATCCTCGGCCTTGCCCTCGTGACGGTGGGCCTGATCGGGTCCCTGCGCTGGCTCTGGCGCTCGGTGGCCGAGGAGAGCACGCGCCTTGCGCTCCTTCACGGTCCGGTGGAGCGCGAGGTCGCGCTTGCGCATCTCTGGCTTGAGGAGGGACTTGGGGGCGATGCGTCGATCGCGTTCGAGCGCGATGTGGAGCCGCATCTCACGCACGCGGAGGAGGCCACGCGCGCGATCCTGGAGGGCGATGCCGCCTTGAACCTGCGGCCGCTGGAGGATGCCGAGACGCGACGCCTCCTCTTCGTCGTGCATGACGATCTCGTCCGCCTTCGCACGCTCTCGTGCACGCGCTGGGAGCATCGCGACACGGGCCCGGAAGACGTCGCCTACGACGCGCTCTTTCGTCAGACGCTTGCAGACGCTGAGGCCTGTCGCACGGCGGTCGAGACGTCGAAGTCAGACGAAGAAGCGCTCCATCAGAAGCTCCGCATCATCACGCTGATCGGCATCGTCTTCGCGTACGCGACGCTCTTTGCGATGGTCTACCGAAGCACGCGCGCCGCGGAGAGCCGCGAGCAGGAGCTGGAGTCCGAGGTGCGTGCGCGGACAGAGCAAATCCGCGAGCGCGAGGTGCATCACCGACGCCTCCTCGATGCGCTCCCCGAGGGTGTTGTCTTGGTTGATGTCGAGGGCCTCGTGCAGAGCGCGAACCCTGCCGCACTCAAGCTGCTTGGCGTGACGGAGGCAGCACTTGTCGGAGCCCCCTTCGCGACCGCCGTGCGCTGGGTGAGTGAGACCGAGGAGCCCATCGCCGAGGCCGCCCATCCGGTCACCAAGGCACGTGCACAAGGACGAAGCCAGGGCTCGCCCAACGTGGGTGTGCGGCAGGGCTCGTTCACGCGCTGGCTCACGCTTCAGGCCACGCCGATCGCGACCAAGGCCGATGCGCTTCTCGTCTCGCTCGCCGACGTGACGGAGCTGCATCAGGCACGCCTCGAGCTGCAGCGCGCGCTCGCCGCTGCGGAGGGTGCCACGCGCGCCAAGAGCGACTTCCTCGCCAACATGAGCCACGAGATCCGCACGCCGATGAATGCGGTCATCGGCCTCAGCGGCCTCCTGCTCGACACCAAGCTCACGGAGGACCAGCGCGACTTCGCCTCCACCATCGCAAGCTCCGGCGACTCGCTCCTTGCCATCGTCAACGACATCCTCGACTTCTCGAAGATCGAGGCGGGCAAGCTCGAGCTGGAGGCGCAGGCCTTCCGTGTCGATGAGCTGCTGGAGTCGGTCGTCGACCTGCTCGCACCCCAGGCCGCGCTCAAGGAGATCGAGCTCGCGCTCTCCATCGCAAACGACATCCCCTTCATGGTCGTGGGCGACCCCTCTCGCACGCGCCAGGTGCTGACCAACCTGATCGGCAATGCGATCAAGTTCACGACGCGCGGTGAGGTCATCGTGCGCGCGACACTCGAGAGTGCGCCCTCGAGCCAGAGCTCGACGGTGGTCCTGCGCTTCAGCGTGCGTGACACCGGCCCCGGCATCGATGCGGCAACACGCACCGCGCTCTTTGAGCCCTTCCGCCAGGCCGACTCGAGCGTCGCACGCGTGCATGGCGGGACAGGCCTTGGCCTTGCGATCAGCCGCCGCCTCGTGGAGCTGATGGGCGGCAAGATTTGGGTCGAGAGTGAGCTCGGCAAAGGCGCTGCGTTCTTCTTCACGACGTGCGTGGAAGTGGCGGCGATTGCGGGCTCGATGGAGCCAGGTGCCGATGAGACGCATGCCTTGCGCGGCAAGCGGATCCTCCTTGTCGACGACAACGCGACGAACCTTGAGATCATGAGTCACCACGCCGCGCGCTGGGGCCTTGTGGCACGCACAGCGCAGTCGTTCGATGAGGCCTCCTCGCAGACCCTGCGTGAGAGATTCGATGTCGCCGTGGTCGACTTCCACATGCCGGGTCGAAGCGGCCTCGACCTCGCGCGCGCCTGGCGTGAGGCGCAGAAGAAGTTCCCCGTCATCCTGCTCTCCTCGAACGCGCGCCCCGGTGCCGAGGAGATGGAACTCTTCGCGGGCTGCATCACCAAGCCCGTGAAGCCCTGGCGCCTGCATGACGCGCTCATTGAGGCGCTGGCCGGGACGAAATCCTCGAAGGCGAAGATCACCGCGCCCCGTCTGCCGCACCTTCGCAAGGCGCGAAGGCTTCTTGTCGCGGAGGACAACCCGGCGAATCAGAAAGTCATCACGCGCCTCCTTCAGAAGCTTGGCTACGAGGCGGATGTCGCCTCGAATGGTGCCGAGGCTGTGAGGGCGCTGGAGAAGCACCCCTACGAGATCATCCTCATGGATGTGCAGATGCCTGAGGTCGATGGCCTTGAGGCCACGCGTCGCATCCGTGCGGCGGGCAACACCAAGACAGCG
>JBILQT010000556.1:0-3111 GCA_044373065.1 Sandaracinaceae bacterium | reverse complement strand
GCGCTAGCCCCTCACCTCCGCCCCCAAACAAGCCGCACAAGTGCACGCCACCACGAAGTCCGCGGCTCTTTCGGCGCCACAACCAAAGGCGCGATCACCGGCGGCGCACTCCGATACGTCGCCTGTTCTGCACGCGCGACATCCTCCTGATCCGCTTCGGGCTTGGGCTCGGTGTCTGCCGTGAGCTGCCGATAGAGCGCGGTCGCGGCGATGGAGCGCTGCGTTTGCGCGCGACCGTCTGCGTTGGTGAAGGTGAACTCGATGAACGCCTGCTTGCCTGTGATCACGCGATGGCAGGCGCGCACATCGGCCCAGGGGATGAGCGCATTGCCGCGACGAATGCCCGTGTTCTCCAGTCGGAGTGGAGGCGAGTACGCAGCGTCCATCTGCGATGCGAGGAACCCTCCGCCGAGGGCCATCCCGGCGTAGGCGAGTTCCACGCGTCCGAAGAGCACACCCACGCAGAACAAGAGCGCAGCGCCGAGCGCGGCCAAGAGCCGGAGCGTCGTGTAGCGACCAGGGCCTCCGCTGAGCGCGTCGCCCGGCGTGTAGCCCGAGTCGTGAAGGTATTTCTGAACGGGATGCGTCATCGCGTCCTCCGCGCCGCAGAGGGCGCATCCTCCAGCGGACGCACGAGGTGTTGCATCAGCGCGCACACGACATCCGCGGGCATGTCGAGCGGCCAGCGCGCGCCGCTCAGGTTGTTGAAGTGCGCGAGGTCCGCCGTGAGCTTGGCGGGTGCGTAGTCGACTTGGCCGTGGAGCGTGGAAGTGCCCTTCGCATCCTTCTCGGCCGTGAGCGTGATGACCGATTGCGAGAACGCGGTTTCAAACTTCGTGCGCGTCGGGGTGTCGAGAAGACCCCACGGGATCTCAATGAGGTAGGTCAGGTTCAGCAAATCCTCTCGCTCGTCGAAGACGACCTCCGAGGGGACCAGCGCTGCGGTGAAGCGAAACGTCTTGCGGTGCACCACTTCCTCGTCGCCGCGCTTCAACAACTCCCAGGCTTCAGCAACCGATTCAGGCGTGTTGCCGACGTCGATCCAGAGGCTCGGAGGCGTGTCGACGGCGAGCGCGAAGAAGAGGGAGCGCGGGCGCCGCGCGTCCGTCCACCACGCGCGGTTGTACGTTTGGCCAATCGGCTTGAGCGGGCAGTAGGTGGGCCCCGTCGCGACGCAGGTTGCGCTCCTCCACGCCTTCACCGAGTGCGCGCGACAAGGGTCCATCGCGTTGCCTTTTGCGAAGGCCTCGCTGCATGCATCGCTCTCCTTCTCGCTCAGCCAACGCAACCCAATAGGTCGCACCTGCCGCGAGGTCTCAAGCGCCTTCAACCAGACCATGTCGCCCATCACGCAGGTGTGACCGAAGGGGCTTGGCTTGGCTCGCCGCTATCGCTCGATTCTTACGGCGCGGCTCAACGCGACTTCCGCACACGCCAAGCCTCCGCACGCGCCGCTGCCTCGCGAAAGTCAGGAGAAGCTTCGCAGCATCGGCGCACCACTTCGGCCTTCGCAGCATCGGTGCTCTGAACACGTGCGAGCGAAGTGAGCATCCAAGTGACGTCGGAATGCGCCTCCACGTGCGCTGCGAAGACCTCCACCGGCACGTCGGCATCGCGGTAGAGGTCGAGCGCGAGCGTGATGATCGCCTCGGGGTAGCGATGCAGTGCGACGACGCGCTCAAGCACATGGCGTGGCCCTTGGAGATGCCCCAGCGCCTCGACACATAGGCCTTGCTCGCAGAGGCTGAGCAAGAGGGCTTCGGGCACGCGCGTATGAAAGACGAACTGACGCGCCCAACGCTCGCCGTCTTGCTCTTCAAGGAGCGTTTCGATGACATCGCGGACTGCCTCGGGCGTCGCCTCGGCATAGCGCGCGGCCTTCTCGAATGCGTGATGCATTGGCAGCTTGGTGCCTTGCTCTTTGTTCAACTCGGCGAGCAATACGCGACGAGTTTTGTCGTCGAGCAAGAGCGCGATGAGCGTGTGTGATGTGACGTCTGAGCGCTGCATGGGTCCAACCGAAGAGCGAGCCGCGAGGCCGAGACGGGGACCGAGACGGGGGCCGAGACAGCGACCGAGACTGTGGCCGAGTCCGAGTCCGAGTCCGTGACCGAGTCCGAGTCCGAGTCCGAGTCCGAGTCCGAGTCCGAGTCCGAGTCCGAGTCCGAGTCCGAGTCCGAGTCCGAGTCCGAGTCCGAGTCCGCGAGACCCTCAGATCAAGGCGCCGTCGTGCTGCAACAGCGGAAGCCCAACGTCGCCTGAATCGTATCGGACGTTGCGCGCGACAAATCCGTCCCGCAGGTGAGCCCGAGCTCGGGTGAGTCAAACGAGCCGCCGCGGATGACGTAGATGGGTCTTCCGCTGCCTGAGGTTCCGCGTGGGTCGTTCGTCCACTCTTTGACGTTGCCGCTCATGTCGAGGGCGCCGTCGGTCGTGCGGCACATCGCGGCGCTTCCGGTGGGGAGCACGACGGACATCGCGACGCGGTCGGCGCCGTTGCACATCGTGGCGCTGTACATGGCGCCGTAGGGGTAGGTCGTCGCGGAGGCGCCCTCGCAGGCGCTTTGCCATTCGGCGCCGGTGCACAAGCGGAGGCCTGCGGCGGCGCATGCGGCGGTCGCGTCGGCGAAGCCCACGCCTGTCCAGGGGCGCACGTTGGGGCGTGAGCAGCTGCGTGCGGAGCTTGCGCCGATGGTGCTCATCGAGGCGTCGGGGCGTGAGGCCTCGTGGCGGTAGATCCAGAAGTCGCGGCCGCCGCGCACGACGTGAACCATGTCGTCGCGGATGCGTGCGGGGTCGCCTGCCGCGGAGTTGTCGACGATGCCGTCGCAGTTGTCGTCGATCGCGTTGCAGAGCTCGGCGCTCGGTGCGCCCGGGGTTGGGTCGGGGAAGACGGTGAGGTCGCAGAAGGTGAGCGAGGTGTCTGCCGGGTCGCAGCGCACGACGCCGCCATCGCGGCATGCGCCACGCGCGCCGTTGTCGCAGACGGCGTTGAGGTCGGTGAAGACCTCGTCGCGCACGCCATCGCAGTCGCCGTCTTGGCCATCGCAGCGCGTCTCATCGAGGGCGATGCCGTTGGGGACAATCGGGTCGAACTCCACGCCCGCGCCG
>JBILQT010000555.1:0-3116 GCA_044373065.1 Sandaracinaceae bacterium | reverse complement strand
GCGGCGCAGCCTCTCGAAGCGCTTCGGCGAAATCACGCGCCGATGAGAAGCGCTGATTCAGATCGCGCGCGAGCGCCTTCTCGATCACCCGCGCGAGCTTGAGCGGCACATCCGGACGCTTGTCGCGAATGCTCGGGATGTTCTCGTAGAGCACCGCTTGAAGCGCACTCATTGGGTTGTCGCGTTGAAAGAGTCGCTCGCCTGCAAAGCACTCCCAAGCGACAATACCGAGCGCGAAAATGTCTGAGCGGTGGTCGATCTTTTCCATCCGCGCTTGCTCAGGCGAGAAGTAGCTGAGCTTGCCTTTGACCTCGCCCGTCGAGGTGCGCGAGACGTTCTCCAGCGCACGTGCGACGCCGAAATCCGTAAGGCGCGCGCGCCCATCCACGCCGACCAAAATATTCTGTGGCGAGACATCGCGATGAACGATGCCGAGATGCTCGCCCGTCGGCTTCTTCGCGTTGTGCGCGTCGTAAAGACCCAGCGCCGTCTGCGCGATGATCTCCGTCGCAATCCCATACGGAACCGACTCTTTGCGCTCAAGCACACCGCGCATCGCCTGCGAGAGGCTCAGGCCAACGACAAGCTCCATGACGATGAAGGGCGAGCCATCCATGTCCTTGCCGCAATCCAGCGTGGAGACGACGTAGGGGCTCTGCACAAGCGCTGCGAGGCGCGCCTCATCGAGGAACATCTCAACAAACTTCGGCTCCTCCGCGAGCGCAGGAAGCATCCGCTTGATCGCGACCGGCTTGAGGAAGTTGCCCTGCCCGCGTTGCCGCGCGACGAAGACCTCGGCCATCCCGCCTGCAGCGAAGCGAAAAAGAAGCTCGTACCTCTCGAGTTCACCGAGGTCTCCAGCTGCCGAAATCGCTACCAACGTCACGGTTTTGAGCGTAGCGGGTTTGTGTGGTGAAGAGAACAATCTCTCACGCCACACGCCTCTCTGCGGTGCACGCGCCACAGAGCGCGGTGAACAAAAAGGGTGCGCCTTAGAGCGAGCGCAAGAACGCGAGCGCCTCCTCTTTGTCGACACGCCGCGCTGGAGGCAGCCCGCGCAAGAGCACCTTGCCGTAGCCCTTCGTGCGCAGGCGACCATCCAGCAGCGCGACCACACCGCGATCCTTCTCGCTGCGCACGAGGCGCCCAAAGCCCTGCTTCAACGTCAGCGCCGCCGAGGGCAGAAGATAGTCTTTGAATGCCGATCGCTCCTCCGCCTCAAGCCGCTCACAGCGCGCACGGATCAGCGGATCACTCGGCACATCAAAGGGCACGCGATCGAGCACAACGAGCCGCAGCGCGCGCCCGGGAACATCGACGCCCTCCCAAAAGCCTTGTGTCGCAAAGAGAACGGCGTGCTCTTGGTTGCGAAAACGATCGAGCAGTGCGTGCTTGGGCATGTCGCCCTGCACGAGCACATCGAGCCCTGCGCGCTCCAGCATCACAGTCAGTGCACGCGAGAATTCCGTCATCGCGCGGAACGACGTCGTGAGCACAAAGGCACCTCCACGGCTCGCCTTCACGAGCTCTCCCACCTCGCGCGCCGCCTCCTTCATGAAGCCTGGCTCACGCGGATCCGGAAGCTCCGGCACGTAGAGCGCGGCCTGCGTTGGATAGTCGAAAGGCGAGGGCAAGATCAGCTCATCAACCTCGCCCTCGATCCCCAATTCTCGCCGGGTAAAATCAAAGGTCTCACTCGTCGAGAGCGTGGCACTTGTGAGCACCAGCGAGCGCGTACGCGTGAGCACCTCGTCGCGAAAATGCCGCGCCACATCCACGGGGCTCGCGCCAAGAATCGTCTGCCTTCCGCGCGACTCAATCCAGACGACGAGGCCGTAGCCACCCTCAAGCACGGTGAGCAGATCGTTGCGCGTGTCGTCGATGCGACGTGTGGCTTGAAGGAGCGCATCGTGACTGCGCTCATCCTCATCGATCATCCCGCGCACATGCGCACCGAGCGCTTCGAGTGCGGCCTCCAGCGAGAAGAGCTCATCGCGCATCTGCTCTCTGTCTTCCGTCGAGAGCGGGGCGCGGCCCTCGTTGCGTGCGCGCTTGCCATCCAAGACACCCGCCGCATCGAAGAGATCGCTCGCCGTCAGAAGCACTGTGCGCAGAAGGCGATCGGAGATCTCACTCGCAAGCCGCAGCGAGGAGACGGTGCGATCGATGTCGCGAATGAGTCGATCGATCTTGCCCGTGCTGATCGAGACGCCGAAGAACTGCGTCATCACATCACCGACCTGATGCGCCTCATCAAAGACGACGGCGTCGTAGGGCGGGATGACGTTGGCACCGCGCGACTTGAGTGAGAGGTCGGCGAAGAAGAGGTGGTGATTGACGATCACCACGCGCGCCTCTTCCGCAGCCTTGCGCGCCTTGGTGATGAAGCAGCGATCATGCATGCGGCACCGAGGGCCAATGCGCGTGTCCGATCCGCTCTCCACAAAGCCCCAGATCGGCGCTTCCTCGGGGATGCTTGGAAGCTCGGTGCGGTCGCCTGAGGTGCTTGTGCGCACGAAGTCGGTCAGCAGCGGCAGATGCCGCACGATGTCGGGCCTCCCCACCGAATCGGCACTCTGCAGAAGCTCCTCATAGCGACGCAGACAGACGTAGTTGCCGAGCCCTTTGAGGATGGCCACCGGCAGCTTCATGCCGAGCGCTTCTTCAAGGCGCGGCACATCGCGCTGGGCGATCTGGTCTTGAAGTGCGCGCGTCCCCGTTGCGATCACGACGCGCTTTCCCGAGAGCAATGCAGGCACGAGATACGCGAACGTCTTGCCCGTACCCGTACCGGCCTCGATCAGCGCAACGCCTTCGTCCAGAAGGCTTTGCTCAACCATCTCCGCCATCGCGAGCTGCGAGGGACGCGCCGTGTAGCCCGCGATCACGCGCGAGAGCACGCCGCCTTCGCCGAGGACGTCATGCACAGAGAGCGCGCGCAGGTCAGTCATCTACGGGTTGATCTCAACCTGCGGTGTGAGCGTCGCGTTGGGCACCAGTTCGATGCGCACACGCGTCTCAAAGGGCGAGCGAATCAACTCCGCGCGACTCGGCCCTTGTTGCTCGAAGGCATGCTCCACAAGCAACGTGTCTCGCTGCCGACGCACGCGGTACGT
>JBILQT010000203.1:0-13774 GCA_044373065.1 Sandaracinaceae bacterium | reverse complement strand
TGCGCGTCGCGCAGTGGCGCAAAATTCTGCGTGCTCAGCGCCTCGTCGAACGACGCAATCTCCGCATCGCTCGGTCCGGCTGAGCGGCGTCGCGCATCGGCCAACGCACGCTGCGCAAGGTCATGTGCCCGGCTCGCGGCCGCGAGGCGCTCCCCTGGCATGCGCAACGCCGCAGCCTCGTTCAGTGCGATACGCGCCGGAGAATCATGCGGTGCCCCGAGCGCCTCACCCGCTGCGAGCAGAAGACGCGTCCGGTCGATCAGCGCATCCGCAAGCGGGGCAACGTCCGCAGGCGTCCCAAGGCCGACATGGCGCGCGCGACGGGGAACCGCTTCATCGGCTTCGGCGCGCAAGAGCGCACGCGCTACCTCCTCACGCGTCGCGCGCTGGGAGGCCGCATGCGTGGCCTCGGCTTCGTGCAGAGACGCTGCTTGCTCAAGCGCTGCGAGTTCGCTCTGCACTTGAAGGTGCTCGGCATCGGCATCGGCCAACGCGACTTCACTCGCCCGCAGTTCACTCTCGGCGCGTGCGGCCTCCGCCCAAGCACGCGCAATGCTCGCGTACTCATCGGCCGCGATGAGATCGGACTCATTCTCACTGCGCAACGCGGCATCGCGCGCGACCTCCGCCCGCGCTGTGAAGGTCGATGCTTGAGCGCGCTGTGCATCCAGATCGATCGCAGCGAGATCGCGATCCAGACGCGTCGTGCGCGTGTGATCGAGACCTCCGCCACAGCCAACAAGGAGTGCGAGTGTGAGCGAGAGCCGCCTCACTGCGTTCCCGCTTCGGTGCGCTGACGATCGGCCTCCGCCTGGGCACCTCGTCCGCGCACAACCTCAAGGCGTGCACGCGCCACACGGAGTGCCTCACGCCGTGCCTCGAGCTGAGTGCGCACAAGCGCCGCATGGCGCGTCGATTCCAAGCCGCGCATCAGCGCCTCGGCAAGCTCGCGATGACGCGCAGCGCTCGCTTCGTTTCCAGCGGCCTCGGAACGCTCAGCCTCCGCCAACGCGCGCTCAAGTTGCGCGTAACGATCCGCCTCACCCTCGCGTGCAGCGCCGAGCGCCTCGAAGTCCGACATCAGCGACTCAAGCGGCGCGTCGGCATGTGCCGCGCGTGGCACCGCGAGCAACAACGCGAGGCAGAACACAAAGGGGCGTGGCCTCATGGGCGATGCGACAAAAGACGCGCGGCCTCGACCACAAGCCGATCAAACGCGCGCCACCACGAGGAGCGCTCCACGACCTGCTTCTCGTGCAGCGAGGTCGCCAACGCACGCAGCTCCACCGCACGCGCATCGCTCACATCGAGCTTGCTGCGGAGCGCGGCGAGCACGTCTTTCTCCTCTTGCTGCTCGACGGAATCCGCGAGCGCCATCCACTCCGCGCAGACGTAGAGCAACTCCAGGTCACGTGTGACGAGGCCGTCAAAGCGCAGCTCAGCGAGGCTCGAGGGCTGGCGATCGCCGCCCACAATGTCGGGCTCGCCGGGCAAGACGAGACCGAGCGAAATCGCCGCCGCGTGCGCCGCCTGGCGCTCTTCGGGTGCGAGCTCTCGGTCGGCCCAGGCGACCTGCATCATCACTTCGACGAGCGCTTGGCGTGCTTGAACGCTGACCGCATCGATGGCTGCCATGGATGTCCTCGTGCATGTCTCGAAAGGCCTCGGGATGAGACGCATGACGAGATCGTCGCCAGGCTCGCGCGATGGCGCGCGCTTGTAAAGGACGAGAAACGAAGAAGGGAGCCAGCAAGCGCCGACTCCCTTCCATCGAGTGATTCGTTGACTCACGGGTCAACGAAGATGTGGATCACGCGCGACGACGACGACGTGCCACCACAAGACCAAGCAAGCTCAGCATGGCGATGAGGCCGTTCGCATTCTTCGTCGTGTTCACCGTGCAGCCACAAGCGCCACCCGCGATGCCGCCGCCGTTGGTGTCCGCACCGCTGCCAGCATCGAATGCGGCCGCTCCCGCGTCGCGCGTTCCCGCATCGGTCGTGGCGGGGCCCGAATCGCGCGTTGTCATCCCCGCATCGACCGTCACGCACATGCCCGTGGGCACGTTGCACACGCGACCACCCGTGCAGTCGTCGTTCGCATCGCACTCACCGCATGCACCGCTCGGTGCGCAGATCTCGGAGCGACACACGCCCGCGCCCGAACAGGTCTCGCCATTGGGAAGACCGCAGAGGTCGTCCGACTCGAAGCAGACACCGCTGATGCAGGTGCGTGTTCCGATCTCCATCGTGCACATGCCGTTGGCTGGGCCGGCCGTCGGAACCGACATGCCGTTCGCAACCTTCGGCGCACACACGCGGCTTGCCGGGCACCACTCAGTCGCACCGCAATCGGAGTCGACGTTGCAGGCCGTGCCGCACGAGCCGCTCACGAGGTCACAGAGCGAACCCGCGGGGTTGCCTGCGCAATCCGCATTGGTCGCGCAGCGTCCGCAGACGCCCATCATCGGGCCGCTGAGTGCACAGAGCGGGTTCGCCTCTGGGCACACCCCAGCACCGACGCCTACCGAGCCGAAGTCGCGCGTGCAGGGCCCGCAGGTGTTCATGGTCAGATCACAGAACGCCGTCGCGCCGCTGCACTGCTCGTTGCCCACGCACTGCACGCAGGTGTTCGGAGCCGTGGCGCCGGGGCCGGAGCACACTGCGCCACCTGCGCACAAGCCTGCAGTTCCGGCTTCAACGCCAGTGATCTCGCACATGCCGAGCATGCAGCCCTCGACGGTGCAGGGGTTGCCATCCGCACAGTCGGTCGACGCGATGCAGGCCACGCATTGATTGCCCGCGGGGCTCACCGCGCAGAGCGGTGTGGATGCACTGCAGCCGTTGTCGACCATCGTGCCCATCGCTGAGTCTTCGCAGGGCGCGCACTCGCTCAAGCCAAGGCGTGTGACGCATGCAGGGGCGCTCGATGCGCAGCCGAGATCCACTCCGCCCGAGGTCGTGTCCGAGCAGGCCTGACAGGTTGCAGGCCCGGCAAGAGACACGATGCACTGCGGCGCCTCTGCACGGCATCCGGTATCGACGCTTGTTCCTGCCGCGCTGTCGATACAGCCCACGCAGGACTGCGCCGCGTTGCACACACCACCCGTGCACGCGGTACCGACTGCCACAGGCGTGCGCGCACATGCGTTCGAGGCGCAGCTGTCTGCCGTGCACTCGTTTCCGTCGTTGCAATCCGCAGCCGCGAGACAGCCCACACAGGCGTTCGTCGCGGTGTTGCAGAACGCAGTGGAGCCCGAGCACTGAGCATTCGAGACGCACTGCACGCAGCGATTCCTCGGCGCACCCGAGCAAACCTGTCCCGCTGCGCAAGAGCCCGCGCTGCCTGCGGCGACGGCCGTGTTCACACACGCACCTGTCGGGCTGCAGCTATCCACGGTGCAAGCGTTGCTGTCATTGCAGCTGGCATCCGTCAGACAGCGCGCGACGCAGGTGCCGCCGTCACAACGTCCGGCTGGGACGCAATCGCCGGTGATGGTGCAGCCCATGAAGCCCACTTCGATCTGGCAGGCGCTGCTGCAACCATCGCCATCGCCAACGTTGCCGTCATCGCAGCCCTCGGGCGCAACGCGTACACCATTGCCGCAGCCCGCAACGCGGAAGGGCGTGTAGTACGCAAAGAGTCCGCTGCCGCTGCCGCTTGTAACGAGGCCGAGCTGGAAGTCCGCGCCTGCGCGCACGCTGTGGTTGCCAGCTGCCACGGCGAAAGTCACCGCACGCAAATCAGCGCGCCCTGGAACAAGCACGCTTGAGAGGAATGTCGGCACGGCGCCGTCGACGCGAAGCGTCGCGAACGACGTCTCGGCAATGACCACGGCGGCCTGGCCGGTCGATGCAGCGACCACGTTGAAGTCGGTGACCCATGTGCCGAGCGGCGCAAGCACCACGGGCGGCAAGAGCGCGACATCGAGCTCGCAGCTTGAGAGCCCCGAGTTTTGGTAGACGTACGCAGGACGGCTGGTCTGCACATACGTGACGCCCGACACCACGAAGGTGTGCGTGGCACCTGCAGCGAGGGTCGCAACAAGGGCTCCGTTCACGCGCACTTCGGTGCCCGCGACATCTGCGACGACCGTCACATCCTCGCCCTCGGTGCTCGCCGAAGGGAAATTGTGCACGACGTACTCCGTGCCAACACCCGTGGTCGGCAACACGTTGTCCGCACCGTCATCGCCGCATCCGCCCCCGACGGAGCAGACTCCCGACCAGCCACGGCCACCTGTGTCGACCGAGATGGGTTCCGTCGATGTGACGAGCGCGCCGTCGATCTCGCGCGTGCAGACTGCCCCTGGAGCCGTGCGTGCAATGTAGGTCTGGCCTGCGGTGAGCGTCACCGTGAGGGTGGCGGTGGCACTCGCCTCCCAGAACGGAAGCGCCGCCCCTGTGGGCGCCGTCAATGTGACCGTGCCGCCGAAGGGCGCATAGACCGACGCGTAGTCGAAACCCGTATCGGTCGTGTTGTTGCCGTTGAGGTTGTAGCCACCGAGGCGGAAGCGTGTGCCGAGCGAGTACGAGCTCGCCTTGATCGTCGATGACGATTGCCAGGGCCCGACAATTTCGCGGTGGTCGACGATGAGCTCCGACGAGCTCGCCTCAATGAAGATGCCGCGCGTCTCCGCCGTATTGTACGCAGCTGCGGTGCCCTGCGTCGCACTCAGTGGCACCACAAGCGGCGTCCCGGGGCTCACTGTAAAGGCCGTCGCCGCACCTGTTCCCGCGCGCCACGTACCCGTGATCGTTCCACGCGGGCTCGCAAGGACCATGTCCCAGCCGATGCCTGAGTACGTCGGCGCAGCAGCCAACGCAGGCGGCACGTAGAAGCACGAGCGACCTGCAGGACAGGCCTGCGCACTCGCCTCACCCACGCCAAGCGTCATCACGCCAAGCGCCGCTGTCGCAGCGAACGCACCACGAACAATCCAATCTCGATGACTCATTCGACCTCCTAAGTAGACCGACGCAACGCTAACACCCCACTTCGCGCGCCGTCCTGGTTTTGCCCGTGATATCCCAGGCTGATGACCCCCGAAGTCCACGTCGTCCGCCATCCGCTCGTTCAACACAAACTGTCTTTGATGCGACGCAAACACACGTCGACAAGCCAGTTCAGACAGCTCCTCGAAGAGATCTCGATGCTGCTCGCGTACGAGGTCACGCGCGACTTCCCCGTCCAGCTTGAGCGTATCGAGACGCCGCTCATGGAGATGGATGCCCCGATGATGGAGGGCAAAAAGCTCGTCGTGATCTCCATCCTTCGCGCGGGCGACGGTATCTTGAACGGCATCCTCAAGGTCGTTCCCTCCGCGCGCATCGGACACATCGGCCTCTACCGTGATCACGAGACGCTTCAGGCCGTGCAGTACTACTTCAAGGTCCCGCAAGACATGGAAGACCGCGATGTGCTCATCGTCGACCCCATGCTCGCGACCGGAAACTCCGCAGCCGCCGCAGTGACGCGCATCAAGGAGCGCAAGCCCAAGTCGATCAAGTTCGTCTGCTTGCTCGCTGCGCCCGAGGGCATTGAGGCCTTCCACAAAGCGCACCCCGACGTGCAGATCTGGTGCGCCGCGGTCGACGAAAAATTGAACGAGAAGGGCTACATCCTTCCCGGCCTCGGCGACGCAGGCGACCGCCTCTTCGGAACGAAGTGAGGACGTGATGACGACGGCGAAGAACAAGCTCACACGGCTCGCAACAAGCCTCGGTCTCGAGGACGTGCTCAAGGGTTCCGTCAGCGGTGTGCGCGGTGCCAAGAGCTACGGAGGCGAAGGCGCAAGCTTCGTGACGAACGACCCGACGACAGGCGAAGCGCTCGGTGAAGTGCGCGGTGCAAGCCGTGCCGAGTACGACGCGATCGTCCTGCAGGCGAGTGAGCGCTTCACCTCCTTCCGCATGGTCCCAGCGCCCGTACGCGGGCAGCTCGTGCGTCGCTTGGGAGAGCTCCTTCGTGAGGAGAAGACGGCCCTCGGCGAGCTCGTCGCTCTTGAGATGGGCAAGATCAAGAGTGAGGGCTTGGGCGAGGTCCAAGAGATGATCGACATCTGCGAGTTCGCAGTCGGCCTCTCGCGTCAGCTTCACGGCCTCACGATCGCGAGCGAGCGCCCCCGTCATCGCATGATGGAGCAGTGGCATCCGCTCGGCCCCGTCGCCGTCATCACCGCATTCAATTTCCCCGTCGCCGTATGGGCCTGGAACGCTGCGCTCGCCGCCGTCTGCGGGGACACAGTGATCTGGAAGCCCTCGCCCCACACGCCTTTGACGGCGCTCGCCGTGCAGCATCTCTGCGACCGCGCAATGCGTGAGACGAACACCGAGGGCGTCTTCTCGCTCTGCTTGGGCGGCGCCGATGTCGGCACCTGGATGAGCGAGGACAGGCGCATCCCGCTCGTCTCATTCACGGGCAGCTCGGCCATCGGTGCGGAGGTCGCAGGTGCCGTCGGAAAGCGCCTGGGCAAGAGCTTGCTTGAGCTCGGTGGCAACAACGCGATCCTCGTCATGGACGACGCGGACTTGAACCTCGCGATGCGCGCCGTCGTCTTCGGTTCCGTCGGCACAGCAGGCCAGCGCTGCACCACAACGCGTCGACTCTTCTTGCAGCAGGGCATCGCCGAGACGCTCACCAAGCGCCTTGTGGATGCGTATCGCTCGGTGCGCATCGGCGACCCGCTTGCGGACGGAACCTTGATGGGCCCGCTCGTCAGTGAGCATGCCGTGCAGCGCTTCGAGCACGCTGTCAGCGAGGCCGTGAAGCAAGGCGGCGAGGTGCTCACCGGCGGCAAGCGCATCGACCGCGCCGGGCATTTCGTCGAGCCCACGATCATCCGCGTGAACAAGCCGCAGGCCGAGTTCCCGATCAGCTGGGAGGAGACCTTCGCGCCCATCCTCTACGTCTTCACGATCGACTCGCTGGATATTGGCATCGATGCCAATAACGCCGTGCGCCAAGGTCTCTCCTCGTCGATCTTCACCGACAGCGTGCGCGCCTCGGAGGCCTTCCTCTCGCCGCTCGGCTCGGACTGCGGCATCGCCAACGTCAACATCGGCACCAGCGGCGCAGAGATCGGCGGCGCATTCGGCGGCGAGAAGGATACGGGCGGCGGTCGTGAGTCGGGCTCCGATGCTTGGAAGGCCTACATGCGCAGGCAGACGAGCACGGTGAACTGGGGCAAGGATTTGCCGCTCGCACAAGGCGTTTCGTTCGAGACCTGAGCTGAACATGGAGGGCACGATGATGCGTGGGATGGGATCTCAAACGGCTCCTTGGCTTGCGATTGCGGGCCTCGTGGGCGCGACGTTGATCGGCTGTGGCGGAGCGACATCGAACCAGAATCGCAACGTGTCGCGCGGCACCGTCGTGACAACGACCGAGCCCATCGTCTTGCGCTACGCGCCTGCACCCGGGCTTCGCTTGCGCCGCACCATGCAGCTCAACGCGATGTTGGACGGGCACCACTTCGTCATCGTGGTGGTGAACGACGAGACCCTCGGGCCCACGATTGCGGATGTCACACGCCGTTGTGTTCGCACCGAGCTCACGGTGGATGCGGAGACCGCGGAGGTGCCTTGCGAGGGCACGGGCAGCACGCAAGCGCGGCAGATCGTCGACCGCTTCGCACGCCTTGGCGCGCTCTCCGTTATCACGTATCCGACGCGCCCTGTGCGGGTCGGTGAGTCCTGGGCCTGTGAGGGTGCCGCACCAGACGCCTGCGCCTGGACGTTCCGCGCGATCGAGGATTCACCCGCCGGGCGCGTGGCCATCCTGGCGCTCCGCTTGGGCACAGAGTTTCGCGACCAGCACATGCCCGCGGAGATGACCTACGCCGTCCGCATCAGCGACGGCGTTCCACTCTCTGCCGAGCTGCGTGGCGCCGTGCAGGGCCAGCTCTCCTTTCAGAGCACATGGATGTCCGAGACATTCACAAACTGAAGCACACCTCGAGTGAGGCCGAGGGCAGCGCGCCCACCAAGCCGACGGGCGTTCGTCCTTCGGCGCGTCCCTCGCTCCCGACGAGATAGCCACGGACACCCAACGCAAGGGCGAGCGCAACGTCGTGCGTGAGCGCGAGTGAGCCGCGCGCATGCGCCTCGATCGCGAGCCCGAAGGCGTCAATGCCAACCGCGGCAACATCGGGTCGTGCGCTCTGCCCTTCGATGCGCAGGTACGAGCCTGAGAGCGCAAGCTCGGCCCCAAGCCGCAGCGCATCAAGGTCAAGCCACGCGCGCATCCCCAGAACACCATCGGCGGTGATGCCGAGGATGTGACCGAGCACATCCTCCGCCGCCACGTAGCCAAAGCGTCCACGCGCGATAGCCGAGAGCGGCAACCCCGAGAGCGGAACCTCCACGCCAAGCAACGCGCCACCACCAAGCGCGAGCGAGGACACGAGCAAAAGAGCATGCCCGCCCAGCTCAAGCCGAACGCGCTCCGCAGAGGCAGGTTCAGCCTCAGCCTCAGCCACAGGCTCCGTGACAGCCACAGCCTCAGCCTCAGTCACAGCCTCAGCCTCAGTCACAGCCTCAGCCTCAGCCTCAGTCGCAACCTCAGCCTCAGCCTCAGTCACGACCGGAATCTCAATCGCCCAAGCCTCCTGAATCGCATCATGCGCCGCCAGGGCCAGCGCACGTGGGCGCACGAAAGGGTCGACGTCGATCAGCGCCACATCCCGCTGCACCACCACGCTCGCGCGCACGACACGCACCTGCACAATCGTGAGCTGGCTCGCGCAGGGCACCGCGATAGTCAAGACGCTTGACGAATTGGGGCTCACGTCCAGCTCAAGGGCAGAGAGCTCCACACCGAGCGCCGATCGGAAGGCGCTCTCATCCCACCAACTTGGCGTACAGCCTTCTGTTTCAAGGCGAATGGAAGATCGCTGCGCGTGTGCAAGGGGCGCGCGCATGACCAGCAGAGCGCACCAACCCAGCAAAGCGAGGACGGCTCGGCTAAGGCGCTTCGCGTGCATCGTCAAGTTGGTTGACCAATCGTGCTTGAAGCTGTGCGGCACGCGGACCTGTCGGATGCGCGGCGAGATACTGCTCCGCAATGCGGGCTGCACGCGGGTCGTCTGCATCGAAGAGCGCAAGCGCAAAGCGGCTCTCAACATCGGCCTCAAGAGACGAGGGTGGGCCCAACGAACGCGCGCGTTCCAGCGCATTCACCGCATCGAGAGGGCGATGCAGCACATCCTGATAGACGCGCCCAAGCATGATGGCGGCAAGGGGCGCATTTGGGTCACGCGCGTGCTCACGGAGAAGCCGCTCCAGCGGCGCGACCGCATCACTCGGATGCCCCGAGAGGCGCGCCACATCCGAGAGCAGGAGCAACTCCGAGGGGCTCGCTGAGGCCGCTGCGGCCGAAGTCCCGTCATCCCCAAGCGTCGCATACGAGGATGCGTAGTCGCCCTCTTGCGCCAGATGCAACCAAGGACGTGCAACCTCTAGGTTGCGCATTGGACGCGTCCGCTCACTCGCCTCCTCAACCTCATCCGCCTCCGGCGCAATCGCCAAAACCTCGTCCACAGAGGGGTTTTCCGCGACAGCGTCTACGCGGGGCTGCGCCTCCACGGCCGAAGGAGCACGTCGCACGGTGAACGACTCGCCCGCATGAAGCTCGCGCACACCACCCTCATGCACCACGCGCACATGGCCACGCTGCACAGCCACCTCAAGTGCATCGTCGCCTTGATGCGTGATGCGAAACACCGTGCCGACCACCTGCACCGTCGCAAGCCCGCAGTCGATCGACCAAGCACGCGCGCCGCCGGGTGTGACGCTGAACGAGGCACTTCCGCGCGAGAGGCGAAGGTCAAAATGCACAGCGTCATTTCGCGTCGGCGCAAGCTCGCTCGCAGCGCTCAACACGATGCGCGAGGCATCCTCAAAGACCAACTCTCGTGGCGTGCTCGTCGCGATGACTTCCGTGGGCGCGGCACCCCCTTCGAGCGCAAGCGAGGTCGCCTCGGGTCGCATCCAAGAAGACGAAACGAAGAGCAGAAGCGCAGCGGCCGCAGCAAGCACCACGCCTCCAAACGCGATGCGCATCGGACGCGCGCGAGGCTGACCCAAGCGCGTCTCTACACCTCGCCAACTGCGATGAATGCGCGCCTCATTCACGCGGGCATCGAGCACGTCTTTCAGTGCCCTTCCGCGCTCATTCTCCGACATGACGACGCTCCTTTCCGAACGCACGCTCAAGCTCTGCTTCCACGGCATCCACATGGCGTTTCACGGTCGCAAGCGAGGTCTGCGTCAGCGCCGCGATCTCCTCCAGCTTGTGCCCCTCCACATGACGAAGCTGCCAGGCCACCCGCTTATCCACCGGCAACTTCCGGAGAATCTTGTCGATCTGCTTGAGCTCCGCGCGCGTCTCCGGTGAGGCCTCCGAGGTGACCAACTCAGAGAGCACCGCTTCCTCCTCCAGGCCAAGAAACGTCTTCCAGCGACGCACACGCAAGCGCCGCTGCGCACGATGCACCGCGGTGCGCAGAAGCCACGGGAGAAGTCGGCTTGGCTCCTCCAGTTGATGCAAGCTCGTAAGCGCCGTCGCGAAGGTGTCTTGCACCACATCGTCCGCCTCATCGGCACGACCCAAGAGGCGCGTTGCAAGGCCCATCACGGCTTCCACGTGATGACGAAAAATGGCCTCGTGAGCCCACCTGTCACCCGCCAGCGCGCGACGGACAAGCTCTTCGTCCGCGATGCGCTCAAACGCGCGCGACGCCGGAACCGCTTGCAGAAGCGGCTTTTTGGAGGTTTTCGGGACGCGGCGCACGAGCACTTCAGTATGGCGCAGCAGCCTGCGAAAACGGCTCACACAATTTGTGCGAACGCCGAAATGCAGACGCCCTGATTTTTCTTTGAGCCGTTCATCCGCGCTACGGCGCTCACACAGCATGAGACTTCCACGCCCACACGTCGTCACCCTGCTCTGCGTCGCATCCACAGGTTGCTACGACTCCAACAATGTCCTTAGCCGAGACGGGGGGCCCATCGCGAGAAGCGATGCGCCCCCCGACGCACCCTCACTCTCACCGGACGCATTCTCCGTCCCCGATGCATTCTCCTTCCCCGATGCAGCACCGTCATGTTCCGAACCTGTGACTTGGATAGACCCAGTTCCCGCGCAATACGAGATGTCGAGCACCGTTGCACTCCAGCTCGCCAGCGTGACCAACACCTTCGAGCTCTTGTTCCAAAGCTTGGATCGCCCCGTCGTCGTCGAAGCACCTTCACGCGGCGACTTCAGCGCAACGTGGCCGACCACAATAGAGCCCTACAACGCCGACGGCCTGGCGATCGGAACGGTCAGCGGAACACCCGTCTTTGCGGCCCATCGCGGCACTCAATTCTCGTATGTCGCAGGTACTCCCTCCACGGTCACCAACTTTGGTTTTTCCACGCGCGACTTCGCCGCACAGATCCCTGCAGGTCACCGACTCACGACCATTGAGATGTCCGGAGAATATTTTTACTTCGCGACACAGCGCGAAATTGATGGCCCTCTTGACGACGGATCCCTCATCGATGGCTACTACGACAGCTTCGCGCTCCACAGGGTCTTGGGTCTCGGCTTCGGCCTCGGCTACGATCGAGTGCTCGCCGACGACCCCTTCCTCGGATACGAGCACACTCAGCTTCAGCTCGTGAGCGAGTCTTCTGACCTCTTCGTCGCAGGCATTCAGCGCGTTTCTTTGCCACCGCCCGTTGGCGGTCCTTCGCCTGGGATCGTCCCTCTTGTGTCGGTCGCCATGGTCGGCACCGCACGGGGCTTTCCGCTGTCGACGTTCAGTCTCAGCTGTGGCGCCGATGCCTACGCTCTCGCCTCACAAGGCCCCGAAGTTGCTGGCGTGCATGGCTGTCGTCTTGGCTCCGATCGCAGCCACGTCTGGTTTCAGCGCGGCGGCATCTTGTCGTCCACAACCCGCCTCGCGAGCATCATCGCGACCGATCGCTTCGTTGAGGATGACTCCGCACTCGCTGTACACGCCATCGCGGGCGGCGGCTGGCTCGCCGCTTACTGGAACCAAGACGGCCTGCTCGCGATCGTCCAGGTCAACAGCGACGGCACAGTCGCACGACGCTTCATCGTCCCGGGCCCACAATTTTTCTGGGCCGAGACCTTCCCAGGCGCGATCGCCCTCAGCCAAAACCAAGACGGTACCTTCGCCGTCGCCTGGAGCGCATCGGGTGCAGGCGCCCTTCAGCGCTTCACACTGGGCTGCGACTAAACGATCGTCGGCGATCGTCACGCAACAAAGCCCCGAGCGATCGGGGCTTTTCTGCTGACTCCATCTGATGACAATCCGATCTCAATCCGATCTCAATCCGATCTCAATCCGATCTCAATCCGATTTCCATCGGACGGAAATGAAAAAGCCCCGAACTGCTTCGGGGCTTTCTCGTTGGATCGGCTTCGTTGAGAAGCTTGGAGGGGGGCTCAGCCGCGATCGCGACCGCCGCCTCCGCCTTCCATACCGCCCTCGCGGCCGGCCTTCTTCGGATCCATTTCCTTGGTCATGGGTCCGCCAAGGATCTGCTTCTCGCGCTTGCGACGACGACGAGCCGCTTCCGACTCCTTCTTACGACGCTTCACGGAGGGCTTCATGTAGTGGCGACGGCGCTTCAACTCACGAAGGATGCCCTCAGCAGCCATCTTGCGCTTGAGGTGCTTGATCGCTCGCTCGACACCCTTGTCGCCAACAACGACTTCAACGGGTTTGCTCTGGACGGCTTCAACTGGATTCGAGCTCACGCGGACACCTTTCTTGAGAGACAGGCTGCAACGGCACCTGGAAGGGCGCGGAAGTTCGCACGGGGTTCGATGGAGCGCAAGTGATCCCGTGTCGTCTCGGTAGATTTTTGCCGAGAGGATTGTTCGCTCATTTCCGTCGCCGGAAGTTCGCTGCCAACCACGCCTGAGCGCGAGGTGAAGCATGCCCTGCAACGTGTGCAAGCTATGCGCTTGGGAAAGTCGCTTGGGCTGGCGATCCTCAAGCGATGCGCACGCCGTTGTGCGCTGTGGAGGCGCCTATGACGACGACCCAGCGGCCAAGCCCCCGTCCTCGATTCTCGCTGCGATCTCCTCTCTCGCCGAGCGTGCTGCGCGAGCGTGTCAACGCCTTCACCAAGACATCGAGTCGTGTGCGCGGCATGGCCTTCGACCACCGCATTGAGCTCGCGATCGCTGGTGTTGAGCAGCACTTCTGGTCCCCCCAGGTCGTCGTCACCGTGGAGCCCGATGGCGAGGGCGCAGTGCTCGAGGCGCGCTTTGGTCCCGACCCCTACGTCTGGGCGCTCTACTCGCTCGGCTACGGCGCGCTGACGATCCTCACCCTCTTCGCGGCCCTCTTCGGCATCGCGCAGCTGATGCTGCATCAAACACCAAGCGCCTTCATCGTCGCGCCGATCGCGGGCGTCCTCGCAGGCCTGGCTTACGGTGCATCGTTCGTTGGCCAAGGCCTTGGCTCCGACCAGATGTACTTCCTCCGCGCGACGCTCACGCAGCTCGCTGAAGCCGAAGACGAAGCGATCGAGGCCTCACCGCGCGCGTGACCTCGCGAGCGCACGGACGATGAACTCCGAGAGCACATCCGCGGCCTTCGGAAGCACGCGCCCTCGCCTGCGCACAAGGTGATAGGTCAACGTGCCCAGTTCGCGCAGCGGCCGCGCCACTAGCCCTTTGGGCAAGCCTTCGCGCGTCACCATCTCGTTCACCACAGCAAGGCCCAACCCCATCGAGGCAAAGGCGACCATCA
>JBILQT010000204.1:0-13774 GCA_044373065.1 Sandaracinaceae bacterium | reverse complement strand
TCTCTATGAGCACATCAACGCGCCTGAGGCGCGCATGTACCTCTCGCGTCAGCTCTACGAGGAAGCGCTCCACGTTCAGTTCTATCTGACGCTCCTCGACACCTACGTGCCCGACCCGGAAGAGCGCTCGAAGGCGTTCGCTGCGATCGACAACATCCCCTCGATTCGCGACAAGGCGCGCTTCTGCATGAAGTGGCTCGACTCTGCGCGTGACCTCGGGCCGCTCACGACGATCGAGAAGCGTCGCAAGTTCCTCCTCAACCTCATCTGCTTTGCGGCATGCATCGAGGGGCTCTTCTTCTTCGGCGCATTTGCCTACGTCTACTTCCTTCGCTCGCGCGGCCTTCTTCACGGCCTTGCCGGCGGGACGAACTGGGTCTTCCGCGACGAGAGCGCGCACATGTCGTTCGCGTTCGAGGTCGTGAACATCGTACGCAAAGAAGAGCCAGCGCTCTTTGATGACGCGATGAAGCGCGATGTCGTCACGATGCTTGAGGACGCAGTGCAGTGCGAAGTGCAGTTCGCTGAAGACTTGCTCCAAGGCGGCGTCGCTGGGCTCTCCGTGCGCGACATGCGCACGTACCTTGAGTTCGTCGCCGACCAGCGTTTGCAGATGCTCGGCATGCCCGTGCGCTTTGGCGCGAAGAACCCTTTCGCGTTCATGGAGCAACAGGATGTGCAGGAGCTCGCGAACTTCTTCGAGCGTCGCGTCTCGGCCTACCAAATCGGCGTGACGGGCGAAGTGAGCCTCGACTCGACGTTCTGATTCTCGCGAGCGGCTTCAAGGAGACGAGCGGTGCTTCGGCATCGCTCGTTTTGCTTCCGTCATGCCTCGTCGGCCGCGAGCCGCCCTGCAATCTTCTCCAGCGTCTCCTCCGCACGTGCCGCATGCGCGAACGCCTCGCGCGCGAGGACAAGGCGGCTTCGTTCGAGCCAGAGCCCAAGGCCCAGCGCGAGGAGCGTCGCGCCTGCATCCACTGCGGCGCTTGCGACAAACGTGGTGTGCTCGTTGCCCGTGATGACCTGCCACGCGAGGCCCGCGCTGAGCGTCGCGCTGAGCGCGGCGAGCATCACCAGGAGTGCGTGCAGCACGTGACGCGAGAGCGTTGGGCGCGTCGCATCGATCGCGAGCTCACGAAAGAAATCGGCCTGCTTGTCGAGGCGTGTGGCCAGGTCGAGCAAAGGCGCCTCGCGTGAGATCTCGGGCATATCCGAGCGCGCGCTGCGTGCATCCCAAGCGTGCTCTTGCGCATCCATGCGTGCCTGTGCCGAGGCGATGCCCTTCTTCACGCCGCTCGCACCTTTGGCGACGCCACTCTTGAGGCCCTCACCGACTTGTTGCGCGACGACGAGCGCCTTCTCCGCAGCCTCGCTCACATCACGCTTGCGCGCCTTCTGCGTTTCCTCCGCGGACGACCGAGTCTGTTCACTGGGCATGACTCATCGTAGCGCGAAGGGTGTTATAGAAATGGGATGGAGATCCGCGGGATCACGAAGTCTGACTGGGACCATATCGTCTCCGTACTCGACCGTTGGTGGGGCGGCCCCTCGCGCGACCTCGCGCATCCGATGCTCTTCTATGAGCTTGGAGCGCTCGCGCTGGTGGCCGAAGAGGAGGGCAGCATCAGCGGCTTTCTTCTTGGCTTCCTCGCCGAGCCAACACCGGGCGGCCTCATCCAGGAGCGCACCGCCTACGTGCACCTTGTCGGCATCCATCCCGAGCATCGACGTCACGGCGTCGGCAAGCGTCTCTACGAGGTCTTCTTGGAGCGCGCGGCCAAGCTGGGTGCGACGCGGGCCAAGGCGATCACGAACGTGGGCAACGAGGGCTCTGTGCGCTTCCACGAGGCACTCGGCTTTGAGGTCATCGAAGACCCGAACTACGCAGGACCCGGTCGCGCACGCATCGTCTTTGTGCGCGAGTCCCTGCCGGGCCATCGGCAGAACGAGCATTGAGCGAGGCAGGCATTCCAGATGGCAACCAAAAAGGGCGCGACATCGTGAGATGAAGCGCCCTTGGTTGGGTGACAGCTCAAAGAGCTGTTCTGGTGTCTGGCTCAGCTGCGTGCGGAGAACAGGTTGCAGTAGCCGGCCGGGTTGATCGGGCCCTGCACGACCGTGCACGAGCCACACGCGTTGGCCGCGCCAGCCTGGAAGAACGTGCATCCGCTGCAGTTCTCTGGGCGCGCCGAGTGGTCGATGTACATGTTGGCCGAGCGTGCCTGCGCTTGCGCGCCGGTGAGCTGCGACACGTCGGTGCATTGGAGGCCACCATCGCCACCGCCAGAGCAGGCAACGAGTGCCGCGGGTGCGGCGGAGAGGACCGTGAGTCGAACGATGAAATCGCGTCTGTTCATGATGCGAATCTATGGTGAGCGGACGTGCACTTCCGCAAGCGATCAATCGTCCACTCGTGCGCCTTCTCTCACACGTCGCCGCCGCGCTTGAAGGGCCCCTCGGCGGCCATCATCGCCATCTCGTGACGGACCGCCTGAGCCTCCTCGGGCAGGAACGCTTCGATGCCCGCACGAAGCCGTGTATCCGCGATCCAATGTGCACTGTGAATCGGTGCGGGAAGCAAGCCGCGCTTGAGCTTGTGATGCCCCTGCGCACCTGCCTCGAAGTGAGACAGCCCGCGCGTGATCGCGCGCTCGATCAACTGGTAGTAGCAGCACTCAAAGTGCAGCATTTCCTGATCGCTCGTCGTGCCCCAGTAACGGCCGTAGAGGCGCTTGCCCTTCTCGAAGTTGAGCGAGCCCCCGATGGGCTCGTCGGATGCGTCGAAGGCGATGCAGGCAACCACACGTGACGCGAGCTTTGTGTTGTTTCGTAGCGCTGCAAAAAAGGCAGGCGTCAGGTACGCCGCTGAGCCATGTCGCGCGACGTTCATTCGATAGAAGACTTCGAGCGCACGCCACTCTTTGTCGCCGAGGTCGGGCCCTTCGATGACCCGCACACGCGCGCCGCTCTCCGCCACCGTGCGACGCTCCTTCCGAACCTGCTTGCGAGACGGCGCGCGAAACGATGCGAGGTAGGCGTCGAAATCCGCGTAGCCCTCGTTCTCCCAATGAAACTGCATCGAAGTGCGCGCTGCGAAGTGCCCTGTCTCGGCGACGATCGTGCGTTCAGTCTCATTGAGATAGAGCAAGTGAATCGACGAACAACGATGCGCGGTTGCAAGTTCGATCGCGCCCTCGAGCAGAAAAGGAATAACGCGTGCGAGGTCCTCGTCACGGGCAAGAAAGCGCCGTCCGGTCGCTGGCGTGTAGGGCACCATCGCGACGAGCTTCGGGTAGTAGCGAATGCCCGCAGACTGCGCCGCGCGCGCCCATTGGAAGTCGAAAATGAACTCTCCCCAGCTATCGCCCTTCGCATAGAGCGGCAGGGCCCCGACGAGCGAATCGCCTTCGTACGCAAGGAGATGCGTTGGGTCCCACCCTGTGCCGCGACCGACGGAACCGCTCGACTCAAGCGCGGCGAGAAACGCGTGCTCGACGAAGGGATCGTCGGCTCCGACGAGGGCATCCCAAGCACCCTCGGCCACGTCGGAGATTTGCCTGACCGTCTTAAGTTCCATGAGAATCCTCAGGCGGATCTGGGGACACGATGCGCCTCTGTCGAGCGGTCGAGGTTTCTCGATGGGGGAAACCCGCAACAATTTCCCCACATCCCATTCTTTCCAAAGTAGTCTCGTGAGCACTTCATGCCTGAGATCGATGCAGTTGGTCGCGTCATAGCGGACAAGTACGAGCTCGTTTCTCCCGCCGGAGAAGGCGGGATGGCGACCGTTTGGAAGGCTGTGGTGCGCGGCGCCGGCTCCTTCCAAAAAACGGTTGCGATCAAGCGCATTCAGGCCAGCAAGCACTCGGACGCGTCGTTTATTCGCATGTTCGAAGAAGAGGCGCGTGTCGGCTCACAACTCCAGCACCCCAACGTTGTTCAGATCATGGACTTCGGGCGCGATGAGGAGGGTGGTTACTACCTCGTGATGGAGTGGGTCGAGGGGCTCGATATGTTCCAGTGGGTGCGGAGTTTTCATCGCGAGATGATCCCGACGCCCTGGCATCTCGTGGCCGCCATTGGCATCGAGGTTTGTCGTGGTCTCGCGGAGGCGCACGACCGCCTCATGCCAGACGGAGCGTCGGCCCCGATCATCCATCGCGATGTCTCGCCTTCCAACATCCTACTCGGCAGCAACGGAACCGCGAAGCTCACGGATTTCGGTCTCGCGCGCGCCATGGATCGAGCATCGATGACGCGCCCCAACGTCATCAAAGGCAAGCTTGCGTATTGCGCGCCCGAGCTCATCACGGGCGCCAAAGCCGATGCGCGGACGGACATTTTCTCGCTCGGCGTGGTGCTTTGGGAGGCGCTCGCTCAGAAGCGTCTCTTCGTCGGCAAGAATGACCTCGAAGTGCTTCTGGCGGTTCGAAAGGGCGCAGTCCCTCCGATCGACACCGAGCGAAGTGATGTGCCTGCAGCGCTCAGCATCGTCATTCAGCAGATGCTCGCGTCGAATCCTGAGGAGCGCTTTCAAGGTGCGAAGGAAGTCGCGCGCGCGCTCGCGGCTGTGCTTCGTACGACAGCAGAGCCCACCGATGCGGAACCGCTCGGCGCCAGTGTTCGCGCCGCCCGCAAGAGACTCGGCAAGGAGTCGATGCCGAGCGTCGCCGGAACGATTCGCGCGCCCGAGCCTGCGATTGATGTGAACGTCGACCCCGAGTTCAGTTCCGAGGCGCTCTCCGTCACGGACCTCGACTTTGATGCGCGACCCACCACCGAGCTACGCCAGAAGAAGCCGACCGATCGCCCGCCGGAAAATCCATTGCCTGTCGAGCCCGCAGTGAAGGGGCTCTGGGTTGCGGACGAGGACGACCGCAGCATCGTCCTGCCCCTGACCCGCAAGAAGGACTGAGCCTCAAGTTTGAGGAGGGCTTGCCATCCCCGTCCAACGGGGCCATGGTCGGACGCTTTTTTCGGCGGTGGTGATAGTCAACTCCGCTTTTTGATTTGTCAGTGGAGGATTCGATGTCTCGAAAGACTGGTCTCGGAGTTTGCGCGTTGGTGGCCCTTGCGATCGGTGGTTGCCCCCCACCAGCGGAAACAACGGACACGGGCCCCGTGCCGAGCGACGCTGGACCGGACGCGCGCGTGGGTCGTGACACAGGTGTGAACGGCGACCCGTTCGAGGCGTACGAGACGGGCATCACGGCCGCGCGCACGGCCGAGTGTGAGTGCCGCTGGATGGATGACGGATTCAAGAACGTCACGGCCTGCGTCCAGGATCAACTGATGAACGATGACGCAATCCAATGCGCTCGCGTTGGATACGCCGCCGCTCGCAGCGCCTCTGCGGCCTCCTACCGATGCTCCGCTGCTGCTCTGGCGGCCTACGGTACGTGCCGTTCTTCGCTCGCGTGCACAGACAGCGAAGCAATCACCGCTTGTGTGATGACCGTCAATGGGGCGATTGAGGGCTGCCCGGAGCTTCCAGCAGCGGCGACAACTGCCTCCAGCATGTGCTTCCAGGAGATGTTCATCGGCACAGGCATGTGTCCCGAGCCAGGCATGCCCTGGACTGGAACTGGTACTTTCATGGGCAACACGATGCTTGCGGGAAATGAGGAGACTCCGTTCGATCCGGTTTGTTTCCCCGACGCATTCCCCGCCGGCATGGACCCAACGCCACCACGAGGCCTTGAGAACTCGCCAGACCGCTCACAGCGTTGGATCGCACCGACGCCCGGCACCTACACGATCGACACGGTTGGCACAGGCTTCGACACCATCCTCTACGCTCGCCCGGCGTGCGGTGGAGCGACTCTCGCCTGCAACGACGACATCGACACGATGGCGGAGAACGTCGCCTCGCGCATCACGCTGACGTCGACCACGCCCAACCAGGAGTTCATCATCGTGGTCGATGGCTTCACGCTCGGTTCGACCGGACCGTTCACTGTGAACATCGTGCAGACGTCGGTCACGCCGGACGCTGGGCCTGTGGACTCCGGCCCGGTTGACGGCGGCGTGTCCGATGCCGGTCGGCCCGATGGCGGCATCGACGCTGGCCCGTCGGACGCGGGAGTTGACGCTGGCCCCGACGCGCCTGCACCGCCCCTCTGAGACTTGCGCGCAAACGATCGAGGCCACCTTCGGGTGGCCTTTTTCGTTGCAACGAAAAGCGGCCAAAATGGCGGCAATCCGGGGCCCTTTGTTCGCTCAACGCCGGTCAGCCTCAAGCCTGATCCGCCCCACGCTTGACTCTGCAAACCACTGGGCTACAAGGCGCGACTCTCGCGGTTTCACTGCGCGGTCCTTCGTGTCGCGCGACTTGGAACCCCGACGAGAAACCCACTGTCGACGCTCGCTGGGCGTCCCGAATGCAAAGAGGAGAATCATGTATCTCGCCATTTCCAAGAAGCCCCGCAAGCGCGACCGTACACGTGGATCGCGTAAGCGCGCGAAGATCGCCGCGAAGGACCGTCGCCGCGTGAATCGCTCGGCACGTCGTCGAATCTCGGCTGCGGGCTCGCCCCACAAGCACTGAGCGATCCGAGCCTAGGCTTAGGTGAAGCGGCAGAGTGATCTCTGCCGCTTTTTCGTTCCGTCCCGCGCGCAGCAAGCATCGCAAATCGTGCGCGAAGCATGGTAGTGCTCTGAAATGGATCCGCAGATCTTCGTGGTGAGCGATTCCACGGGCGAGACCGCCGAGCGTGTCGTCCGTGCGAGCCTTCTTCAGTTCCCCCATCACCGTGTCCGCGTGCGCCTCTTCACGCGCGTGCGTGACCAGGCTGCCGTGGAGGAAGTGCTCAAGAAGGCTGCCGAGGCGGGTGCGATGGTCGTCTTCACGTTGGTCTCGCCGGAGCTTCGCGAGCAGTTCCACGCGATTGCGGCACGTGAGAAGATCGGCACCGTCGACGTCATCGGGCAGTTGATTCACAAGGTGGGCACCTACATCGAGGCGCAGCCGCTCAACCAGCCGTCCGCGACGATGCCGCTCTCGGAGGAGTACTTCCGGCGTGTTGAGGCGATTGAGTTCGCGGTGAAGAGCGATGATGGCAAAGAGCCGCGCAATCTGCGCAAGGCCGACCTCGTCCTGGTCGGTGTGAGCCGTACCAGCAAGACACCGCTCTCGACCTACCTGGCAGGTCGCGGATATCGCGTCGCGAACGTGCCGCTCGTCCTTGGTGTGAGCCCGCCGGCTGAGCTGGATGATCTCCCGCCGGAGAAGGTGATCGGCGTGACCATCGGCGTCGAACAGCTTCTTGAGATTCGCAAGGCGCGGCTCATGCAACTCGGCATGCCCGCGGACGCGACCTACGGCATCAAGGATCACGTGCGTGCGGAGCTCGACTTCGCCGAGTCGATCTTCGCCGAGCACCCAGATTGGCTCATTCTCGACGTGAGCGGACGCGCCATCGAGGAGACCGCGACGGTCATTCTCGAAGCGATCAAAGACCGAGAAGAGAAGAAGTTTGCCGCGGAAGTCGCGCTCTAGAGGTCGGTTGATGCGCCGAGGGTCAGCGCTTCGGTGCGTAGACCTCGGCGACGCTGCCCATGAAGTTCGCGAGGATGCTGTCGGTCACGCGGAGGCGGCGTGAGAGCTCGCGGGCGATGTTCATGACGAAGAGCGCGTACGCCTTGAGGTCGCGGCGGTAGAGGCAGCGATCGACGTGCTCGGAGGTGATGCGAAGCATCCGACATGGGGCGAGTGTTCGGACGGATGCCGAGCGCGCTTGCACGTCGAGGATCGACATCTCGCCAAACCAGCTTGAGGGCCCGAGCATGGCCACACGAATCTCCGCGCCGGAGGGGGCGCGTTTGAGGACCTCAAGCTCGCCATCGAGGATCACAAACATCTCGCGCGCGGGGTCTCCCTCGGTCACGACGCGTGTCCCGGGCTCGAAGAACTCGACGGGGAGAGTCGCCGCGAGCACGCCGAGTGTTTCGTCGTCGAGGCCCCCAAAGAGGCCGACTTCGCGGAGGGTGGCGATGGGAAGGTCGTGGTGCGATTCGGACATCCACCGAGCGTGGCACGAAAGCGGTGTGCGGGTTTCTCTTTCGGGGAGCCGCGCTTGGAGGTCACCTTGCCGATTCCTCGGCGTTGCGAGGCGAGATTGTCTAGACTTCCGAGAGGGTCCTTCTCGAAAGAAGCGCGCGAACTTGGCCTTCGACCACAACGATCTGCCGCTGGCCTTTGGCCCGTACACACTGCTGCGCCGCCTTGCGGTGGGCGGCATGGCGGAGGTGTATGTCGCTAAGACGAACGGCCTTGGTGGGTTTGAGAAGCAGGTTGCACTCAAGGTCATTCATCCGCGCTTCTCGGAGGATGAGCACTTCATCAAGATGCTCGTCGAAGAGGCGAAGATCTCGGTGCTGCTCACGCATGTGAACATCGGGCAGACGCTGAACCTCGGGGTGGTCGACGACGTCTACTACATCGCGATGGAGTTCATCGAGGGCGCTGACGCGTATCGCGTGATGCGGCGCTGCGCCGAACTGAAGAAGGCGATTCCGATCGATGTCGCCACGTTCATCGCAGCGGAGTCTTGCAATGGCCTCGACTTCGCGCATCGCAAACGCGACCCAGAGACGGGCTCACCGCTCCACATCATCCATCGCGATGTCTCGCCGCAGAACATCCTCATCAGCTTCAACGGCGAGGTGAAGATCGTCGACTTCGGCATTGCGAAGGCGGCTTCTCGATCGACGCAGACGGAAGTTGGCGTCATTAAAGGCAAATATTACTATATGAGCCCTGAGCAGGCGTGGGGTGATCCCATGACGCTCACGAGCGATGTCTTCTCCACGGGCGTGGTGCTCTACGAGTTGCTTACCGGGCGCATGCTCTACGCCGACGCGGACGTCCCGACCTTGCTCGACAAGGTGCGCAAGGCCGAGATTCCGCGCCCAGAGACACGTCGGCCTTCGATTCCGCGCGAGCTCTCGGACATCGTGATGAAGGCGCTCGCGAAGAACGCGGAAGATCGCTACGCATCTGCTGCCGAGATGGGTGAGGCGCTTCACAGCTTCTTGTATTCGATCTCGCCGACATTCACGGCCGCGCGCGTTGCGGATTTGGTCAGCCTGCTTTTCCCTGCAGAGTCGCCACGGAGTTCTGCGACGCGCTTGCCCACGCAGTCCGAAGGGGACGAGCAGGTGCATGACGAGGAGCCCACCGCACGCGGCGATGCACTCGCGTTGCATGCTGCGCGGGCCTCCAAAGATTTCGTTCACGCGCCAGAGTTGAGTGCGCCGTCTGCGGGCGTCGCGGTGCCGCAGGTATTGCCCGGGGGTGCATGGGCGGCGCCGGTCGCGAGCGACCCGGGTGTCGCGCGTGTATCGAACATCTCCCGATCGGGCATGGATTGGAGCGAAGAGGAGACGGACATGAACGGCGTCTACGCGCCGCACGCTTCGCCCGAGCGGGATTTCGACGACTCCACGGCCGTGGATTCAAGCGCCGTGAAGTCTCTGCGCTTGCCGCCCATCGCGACTGAACGGCGTGCGGAGAGCACCCACTTCGTGATGGATGACACCACGAACCAAATGCCCGCGGCCCGTGCCAAGGCGTTTCGTGTTCAGGGCGGTGCCGCCCAACCTACGCAGCCCGCGCAGGAGCAGCATTACGCGCGTCTGCCGCAGCCCTCGCCGGGAGAGGCGACGTTGCCACTGCGCACGCCGACGCAGCCGCAGCCGGTTCGAGTTCAGCCACCGTTGGCAATGCCGCAGTCGGCTCCGAAGCCGCCCTCGCTGCCGCCCCCTGGACGTTCGGTGCCCCCGCCGAAGGGAAGGCTTCCATCACAGCAACCCTCTGGCATGGCGCCGCCACGCGCAGGCGCGCCGCGTCCGATGCCCTCCCAAGCACCGATGCCGCGTCCCGCGCCGCAGGTCGCGCCGCCCCGTCCGCACGTCGCGCCTCCGCAGCAGGGCTTTTTGGCGCCGCCACAAGCACAAGCTCTCGCGATGCCGCAGCAGGCGATGCCGCAACGGGCGATGCCGCCGCAGCAGGCGATGCCGCAGCAGGCGATGCCGCAACAGGCGATGTCGCAACAGGCGATGTCGCAGCAGCAGGCGATGCCGCAGCAGCAGGCGATGCAATGGGTTCCGCAGCCTCTGGAACGCGCCGAGCTTGATGCATCGACCTCGGGGCCTCAGTCGCTTGAGGCGCCCTCGTACCGTGCCTGGTGGATCGCCTCGGCGGTGATGCTCTTGGTCGCCGCGTGCGCGCTGACGGTTGCGTTTCTTTTCCGCGCGCAGCCACCTCCGCCGTCGCTTGAGATCACCTCGATTCCGCCTGGCGCCGAGGTTGCGGTGGACGGTACGCGCGTGGGCCTTGTGACCCCTGTGGTCGTGCCGACGGGCATCGAGCTTGGGCACACGTACCAGGTCTCCGTGATGCTTGATGGCTACGAGGCCGCAGTGGTCGATGTGACACCCACGGAGCCACTCACACGCCGCGAGGTGATGTTGCGGCCGCGCCTCTCCCGTCTTCGCATCGAGACCGAGCCGCCCGGTGCGAGTGTTTTTGCGCGCGGTGCTCCCCGTGGTCCGGCGCCCATCATGATCGACGGCTTGCGTATGGGTGAGGTTGTCGAAGTTCGCGTGGAGGCACCTGGTTTTCAACCCCTCACGCAGCAGTTCAATGTCTCGGCACCGGACTCGGTCGCGACACTTCGTCTGGAGCGCTTGCCGTGAGTCAACATCGGGCGCGGAACCTTCGCTGCGCTTCGGTGTCCGCCCTGCATGGCCACACACGCGCACGTCATGCCTCCGCACATTCCGCGCTCCCCAGAAGCGCCTGAGCCAACCATGAGCGTTCTCTTTTGCCCGTTCTGTCGCGAGAGTTTTGAAGGCAAGAAGCGTTGTCCAGACGACGACTTGCCGCTCGTTGCATGGGATGCGTTGCCAGCGCGGCCCGAGGCGGAGCTTGGTGATGATGAGGAGGCCAGGCTGACGGACCTGCGTCGAGGTCGCGCGGAGCTGCTGCTCGGCGGCGCGCTCTTGCTGGCTTCGTCGATGGCACCCTTTGTCGAGATTGCGGGCGATGGCCGGGTGCAGCGCTTCTCGACCCTGAGTGCCGCTTCGACGGCTGCGCCAGGGCTCTGGAGTGTGCCGTTTGCGGGCGCGCTCTTCCTCAGTCTGGTGCTCCGAAGGCGCACGCCCCGGCAGATGCGAGGCGCTCGCTTGGCAGCGCTCTTTGTTGCGCTGGTGCCCGTAGCGACCGCGATGTACTCGGCCTTTCGCATCGATGCGAATTCGGTTGGGCAGTTTGTTGATGTCTCGTTCCTCTGGGGCGGGGCCCTGATCGCAGTGGGTTCGCTGCTGGCGTTCATTGGTGGCCTGCGCTTTGGAGGACGCCCGCCGCGCGAGCACGCACAGCCTCCGTCTTCGCCGGATACGGGCCTCACGCCGAGCTGACGAGTTTGTTGACTGACGCGTCAATCAACGCGTGAGTGGGCTGAACGATGACACGCCCCATGCGTGATGCGCCTTGCGCACCTGAGGGATCGCGCCCAATGCGAACCCACCAAGTGCTGTGTCGGGCGTGACGATGGCATCGGGTGGACCAATCGATTGATGCGCGTCCGACAGGAGGCCATCGTCATGGAACTCACCCACGCGCCCCGCGTGCTTCGCGGGCTTGCCCTCATTGGCAACCACACGCCCCGGCAATGCGGCATTGCCACGTTCACTGCGGATCTTCATCTCGCGCTCCAGAGCCGCTCGCCAGAACTGGACACATTCGTCGTCGCGATGAACGACGCAGGGAAGCGTCATGCGTATCCCGATGCCGTGCGCTTCGAGGTCGCGGAGGCCGACCTGGCTGCCTATCACCGCGCGGCTGACTATCTGAACATGAGCGATGTCGGTGTCGTCTCCGTGCAGCATGAGTACGGCATCTTCGGGGGTGACTCGGGCGCGTATGTGCTCGCGCTTCTTCGCGACCTGCGCATGCCGATCGTGACGACGCTGCACACAATTCTCGCTACGCCGAATCGCACGCAGCGCGCGGTGATGGATGAGCTCTGCGCGCTCTCCGAACGCCTCGTGGTGATGAGCCAAAACGGCCTGGAGCTGCTGCATGAAGTGCACGGCGTGCCGCGCGAAAAGATTGATCTCATTCCCCACGGCATTCCCGCGCTCCCCGATGCGGCACAGAGCCGCAGCAAGCTGGCGATGGAGTCGCGCAACGTGCTCCTGACGTTCGGGTTGCTCTCACCCGACAAAGGCATCGAGCTTGTGATCGATGCGCTCCCGATGATTCGAAAGCGCTATCCGAACGTGGTCTACGTCGTGCTCGGTGCGACCCATCCGCACGTGAAGGAAAGACAGGGCGAGGCGTACCGCTTGATGCTCTCGGCGCGTGCCGCACGCCTTGGCGTCGAGGACAACATTGTCTTTCTGGATCGCTTCGTCAGCACTGCAGAGCTCACGCAATTTCTCGCGGCGGCAGACATCTACATCACGCCCTATCTGAACGCGGAGCAGATCACCTCGGGCACGCTCGCCTATGCAGTGGGCTCCGGGAAGGCTGTGCTCTCAAGCCCCTATCGCTATGCCTCCGAGCTGCTCAGCGAGGGCCGCGGCGTGCTTGTTCCTTGGCGTGATGCGAACGCGATTGCGACGGAGGTGATCGACCTCCTTGGCAACGATGAACGGAGGCATGCACTTCAGGCGCGCGCGCTCGCATTCGGTCGCGCGATGCAATGGCCGCTCGTTGCGCAGGCCTACATGCAGAGCTTCGCAAAGGCGGGCGAGACGCATCATGCACGTGCGGCCTCCGCGCGAAGGAACTCAAAGCGTCGCGTCGCGCTGCCCGAGGTGAATCTCGCGCACCTTCGCGCGATGACCGATGACACCGGGATGTTGCAGCACGCTGCGTGGTCGGTGCCTCGCTACGAGGATGGCTACTGCGTCGATGACAACGCCCGCGCGCTCTTGCTTACGAGTGTGCTCGAGCAGGCGCGCATTGAGCCCGCACACGCAACCCGCGCATTGCATACGCGCTACCTCGCGTTCGTCCGTCATGCGTTCGATCCAGAGTTCGGGCGCTTTCGAAATTTTCTCTCGTACGCACGCCATTGGGCAGACGAACTGGGCTCGGAGGACAGCCACGGACGCGCCATCTGGGCGCTCGGGACGGTCGTGGGTCGCTCGCATGATCGCGGCATGCGCGGCCTTGCGTACGAGCTGCTTCAGAGCGCGCTGCCTGCAACGCTCACGTTCACGAGCCCGCGCGCCTGGGCCTACACGCTTCTTGGCCTCTACGAATCCGCGCACGCCCATGAGGGTGGTGATGCCGTGCATCCTCTGGTGATCACGCTCGCGCAGCGACTCCTCGATGTCTACCAGCGCACCGCGACAGCGGACTGGCCTTGGTTCGAGGAGAGCCTGACCTACTGCAATGCACGCCTGCCGCAGGCGCTCATGGTGGCAGGAGAGATGCTTCACAACGACGCGATGAAGCGGGCGGGGATCGACTCGCTCACCTGGCTTGCGATGACCCAACGCAATGCCGAAGGGCTCTTCGCGCCGATTGGCTCGAATGGGTTCTTTGTGCGCGGTGGGACGAAGTCGGCATTCGATCAGCAGCCCGTGGAAGCCTGCGGGATGGTGGCCGCGTGCCTTCAGGCGCTGGCGCAAACGGGCGACACGGTGTGGGCGACACGTGCGCGCTGCGCCTTCGATTGGTTCCTTGGACAAAACGAATTGGGGCAGTGGCTCTTCGATGCGGGCACCGGTGGCTGCCGCGATGGGCTTCATCCAGAGC
>JBILQT010000202.1:0-13786 GCA_044373065.1 Sandaracinaceae bacterium | reverse complement strand
ATGCGCGCTCGCTCTGCGATGGGATGCCGGACGGAACGGCATGCGGCGAGGGGCATCTCTGTGTGGCCGCTGTCTGCGTGCCGAGTGTCTGTGGCGATGGCCTCGTGGACGCTTCCGCAGGTGAGGCTTGCGATGACGGCAATCGCGATGCGTCCGATGGCTGCGAACCAACCTGCGCTTGGACATGCGTGCGCAACGAAGACTGTGCTCCCTTGGATGCATGCGAAGGCGCGCCGCAATGCGATGCATCGCATCGATGTGTGCGTGGCGAAGCCATCGTGTGTGACGACGGCGATGCGTGCACGATCGACCGCTGCGACCCGATGAGCGGCTGCACGACCGAGCGTCTCGATCTCGATGGGGACGGTTACGTGGTCGCACCGCCACCTGCAGGCTGCGCGCTGCCCTCGGGCGACTGTGATGACGCGAACGCGCAGGCCTTCCCCGGCGCGCCTGAGCTCTGCGAAGCGCTTGCGCCCATCGACAACGATTGCGATGGCGACACATCCGACAGCCCGCGTCCACGCGCGTGGTTTGTGGACTGCGATGGCGATGGTGTTGCTGCGCGCGAGGCGGGTACGGCGCCCACGTGCGAACCGCCTGCGCCAGCCGCCGAATGCCGCGGTCGCGGGTTCACGGACATCGCGCCTGGGGGGCGTTTGGACTGCAACGACCACGATCCGAACGTCTTTCCCGGACAGACCGCGAGCTTCGCCACGCCCACTTCGAGGGGTGGCTACGACTACAACTGCGATGGCATGGCCACGACCTCCGATCGTTGCGGTGGCGACTGCTTCGTCAACTACGGCTCGGGAACGTGCGGCATGCGGCCATCTCCCATCTGCACAGGGGCATGTGGCTCCATGGCGCAGCGTGTGAGCTATTGCGAGGACGCCGTTCGTTGCAGGAACGTCTATTGGACGTTCGCGATCACCTGCCGTTAGCGAGACTCGATTCTCTCGCGTGCACCAAGTCCATCGACAATCGCTTTCGAACGCGCCCTACTCGGGCCAATGCAAGCTCGACCTGGCGCGCGATTCACCTGTCACGGTGACGGACTCTGCTGCACCGACATCCATCAACTTGGGCCCGTCTCTGCGAAGGAGAAGCCGCCGCTCGATGCGGTGCGCAAGGGCATCGTGGTGCGCGAGGGCAACATTCGGCTCTTGCGTCTGGTCGATGATCACCGCCCCGGTGGCTGCACCTTTCTCGACGAAGAAATGATGTGCGAGATCCACACGCACGACGAGGGGCGCACCAAGCCGCGCACCTGCCATCGCTTTCCCTTCCTGCTCGCGAAGACGCCTGAGGGGCATCGGCTTGGCACCGATCATCGCTGTCCTTGCCGCACGATGGGCGAGCGCGAGTTGGTCGATGTGGCGCACGCACGCGCGTCCTTGCTCGACACGAGTGGTCGCCTCACCTCCGATCGCAAGATCGAAGACCGCATCGCGCTCGCGCCGAAGAAGCACGTCGAGTGGTCCACGTACCGCAACCACGAGGCGTACTTTTTGGAGCGCCTCGATCGGTGCTCCGAGGCCCTGCAGGTCGAAGATGCACTTGAGGCCGAGGCCTTCCCTGACTTGGCGTTGAACACCTGGAGCAAGGTGGCTGAAGAGCTCAAAGGGCAGACGCGATCCTCACGCTGGGGCGAGTGCTTTCGGCTCTTTGGACGCACGCTCGCCTGGCTCACGAGTGACCCGGAGGAGCGTGGTCCGCTCAAGATGGCGCCGCGGCTCTGGGAGGAGGCTTTCGACCGCGCAGAGAAACGCACCGCGTTCGACCCGAAGGATCGCAACAGGGTCATCGAGGCGATGTTCGCCGACTTCGCCGCCGATGCGATCTGGGCTCTGGATTGGCCCTTCTTCCACTCGCTCCTTCACACGCGCATCGAGCTCGCAACGCGCTTTGCCGTGGCCCGCGCGTTCATCTACGCGCTCGAGCAAAGTGGTGTTCGCCCCGACCGTGCGGCTGCAGAAGCCATCGCGATGATCGAGGTCGTCGGCGTGAGCCCCGAGTGGCTGACGGTGATCATGCAGATGCGCATGCCCGAGCTGCCCAAGCATCTTCAGGGGCGCAAGCCGGTGCGGACATGAAGAAGGCGAGACTCTCGCCTCGCCTTCCCTCCCTCACTCTTTGTCATCGCCCTTTTTGTTCTTCGCCGCCTTCGGGAAGAAGCGCTCCGCCTTCGCTTTGCCGAGCTCTGTGACGAGCGCGCCGTAGGTCTTCTCAAGCTGCCTTCGCAGGTTGCGGTTGGCCCGATCGAGCTCGGTGCGGGCGAGGGCTTTGGTGGTCTCGGCCGTCTCCAGCGCGCTCACGCCGGCAGTGAATGCAGCAAGCCCCGTGGTGACGCCCTCGCTCGTTTGCACACGCACTGGGTCACCCTCGGGAAGGTGCTCGCTCGTGCGTCGCGCGAGCTCTGTGTAGCGGACGACTTCCTCGCCCAGCGGCGCTGCGATGTAGTAGCCGATGCCCTCGGGG
This sequence comes from Sandaracinaceae bacterium, assembly GCA_044373065.1. Lineage (GTDB taxonomy): Bacteria > Myxococcota_A > Polyangia > Polyangiales > Sandaracinaceae > JAFLCL01. The sequence continues at coordinate 11,305 of JBILQT010000202.1, read as the reverse complement.
TAGATGAGCGTGTAGGGCTCCTCGCGGGCAGCGGAGACGCTGCGTCCGGCGAGTGTGTGTCGGCCCTCCTGGGCCATCGTGTCGAGGCTGTCATCGGCGGAATCACGATCAGCGAGCGCGTCTTGGACGCCGTCTTCCGCGTCCTCCCAGGCGCGACCCTTCGCGCGCAGCCCAAGCGCCATGCTGGCGATGTCGTTGGCCATCTCCGCGCGCCCACTCGTTCGAAGTTTTCGCGCCGCGTAGCGCGCGGCCTTCACCACCAACGGATACCCTGCGTTCTCTTGGGGAAGTTTCATTCAGTCCTCCAGTCCCAAAAGCCTCACTGACTTCCCCGCTTTCACGCAAGCTGGAAACATAGACGTGTGATCGAGGGCAGAAAGCGCGTGTATCCGTCGGGATATGAGCGTGATGGAGGGCCCGGAACGTGGCTATCCGTCGAGATAGAAGCGTGATGGAGGGCCCAGCACGCGCGTATTCGTCGACATCGGCGCGTGATGGCGGGCCCAGCACGGGTGTATCCGTCGGGATAGCGGCGAGGTGGGGGCCGAGGAGTGGTTGTATCCGCTCAGGCCCTCGCGAGAACCGCCTCGCGCACAAAGAAGAGGTGAACGCGCAGCTCAGGCTGGAGCGTCCGTCTTACGCCTCCGCCTGGGTCGGGTCTTCGCGCTTGGCCACTTCCTGTTCGGACTCGAAGAACATCAACATGTACTGCATACGAACTCACCTCTCTGTGGAGACGTTTTTGTCTCACAGCACAGATGCTTGAGCGCCGCCGGTTTCGACACGGGCCTCGCACTTTTTGAAAGATGGATGTCGCGCATCCCCCGAGCACTCGCCCCCACTTGCGGTGCCCCAAAGACAAATGGTGCTAGAGGGCGCGCCATGACTAGTGCCAAGCATGGATCCTCCGAGAATTCCTCTGAGTCCGAAGAGCCCGAGGAAACATTCGAAGAGGTGCCAGAGGAGGCACAGGACATGGAGGAAGAGGATGCGGTCGATGAGATCGACGAGCTTCTTCCCCCGCCGCTTGCCCGCGCGTTTCGCGAGAAGGGCTACACAACGCTGACGGCCGTGCAGCGTGCCGTGCTCGCCGATGACCTGCGCGGTCGCGATCTGCGCATCTCGTCGCAGACGGGCTCGGGCAAGACGATTGCGCTCGGCCTTGTGCTCGCGCAGCTCGTGGCCGAGGGCGCGCCGTTGCGTCCGAGTGAGCTGCCGCCTGGGCCCAATGGCGAGGTGACCCCGCCGCGTGAGAGGCAGACGGGCCCGCGTGAGGGTGGACCCCGTGCGAAGGGACCGCGCGCCCTTGTGATTGTGCCGACGCGTGAGCTCGCCAAGCAGGTCGAGGAAGAGCTTGGTTGGCTCTACCAATACCTCGGCGCGCGCGTCGCTTCGGTCGTCGGTGGCACGAGCTACCGCGATGAGCATCGCGCCCTTGCACGTGGCCCCAAGGTCATCGTCGCAACGCCAGGACGCTTGCTCGACCATATGACGCAGGGCTCGTTTGACCCGAGCGGCATTGAGGCCGTCGTGCTCGATGAAGCCGACCAGATGCTCGACCTCGGCTTTGCCGATGACCTCGATGCGATCCTCGCGAAGGTGCCCGACGGACGCCGCGCCCATCTCGTCTCGGCGACCTTCCCGAGCGAGGTGCTCGCCCTTGCGAATCGTGTTCAGAAGAACGCGATCGCCGTCCAGGGAACACGCCTTGGCGCGGCCAACCAAGACATCGCGCACGTCGTGCATCTGCTCGACCACCACGACCGTGTGAGCGCGATCATCAACCTCCTCATCTTCCATGAGGATGCGCGCACGCTGCTCTTCACGCGCACCCGCGCAGGCGCCCACGAGATCGCCGAGTTGCTCTCGGACGCAGGCTTCCCGGTGGCGCATATCTCCGGCGAGCTCGCGCAACGCGAACGCACGCGCACCCTCGATGCGTTCAAGGCGGGCCACATCCGCGCGCTCGTTGCGACCGATGTCGCAGCCCGCGGCATCGATGTGCAGGACATCGGTCTTGTCATCCACGTCGATGCACCGACGAACAACGAGGCCTACACGCATCGCAGCGGTCGTACGGGCCGCGCAGGCAAGACCGGCACAAGCGCAGTGCTCTGCACGACGCGGGAGCTGAGTGGTGTCTCGCGCGTGTTCAGCCGCGGACGCATTCAGTTCTCCATCGAGCCTCTTCCGGGCGCGCAGTTCCTGCTCAAGCATGCAGACGACAAGCTCGTCGAGCGCCTCTCTGCCGAGGGCGAGGTCTCGGACCGCACACGTCATCTTGCAGAGCGCCTTGCCACAGAAGGTGATCTCAAGATCGTCGTCGCGAACTTGCTCGAGCGCGCGACTGGCGTCGTTGGGCCTGTGCCCCGCGAGATCCGCCACATCCGCCCGCCGGCACCTCCGCAGCGCGGCAACTTCGAGCGGCCTTCCTTCGATCGCGGCAACTTCGATCGCGGGGGCGGCAACAACTTCGAGCGGCCGCGCTTGGGCGTGCCAGGGCGCTTCGATCGCCCGAACAACGACCGTCCGAACTTCGAGCGTCCAAACAACGACCGCCCGAACTTCGAGCGCCCGCATCGCAACTTCGATGACCCGCGCTTCAATGCACCGCGCACCGAGCGTCCCGCTCCCCCGAGGGATGCAGCACCTCAGCGCGAGAACATGGCCCCGCGTGACCCGATGCACGATGCCTCGGCGCCCCCGCGCAGCATGCCGCGTGTGGATCAGACGGTTGGCCTCGATGTCGTGCCTTTCGTCGTGACGTGGGGCGCCAACATGGGCGCAGACCCGAGGAAGGTCATGGCGATGGCGTGTCGCCGTGGCGATGTGACACGCCATGAAATTGGAGCCATTCGGGTGATGGACGAGCAGACCATCGTCGAGGTGCGCGGCGATGTCGCCAGTGCCTTCGCCCGTGCAGCGAGCAGGCCTGACCCACGCGACCCGCGCGTGCGGATTGAGCCCTATCGCGATGCCAACGACGCCATCGAGCACTCGCGTGCAGCACGCATGGGAAGCTCGTTCGCGGAAGAGGCGCCCCGTGTGCGCGCTTTCCCCGCAAGGGAGGCGAAGATCGTCGCGCCCCGCGGAGAGGCCGCACCACGCGCCGACAAGGCCGAGGGCCCCAAGGTCGCGCGCACGAAGGCTGCGATCGCCAAGCCCCGCACCGGCGTCGGACCGAAGAAGGCCGCACCGAAGAAGGCATCCGACGGCAAGGCGCCCCCCAAGCGCAAGGCCTGAGATTCTCGCCAGCCCCGAAGCGCCCACGCTCTCCCTCGGGAGAGTTCGTGGGCGCTTTCATTTGGGGTGTTCCCTCGCAGGTACGGCTCGACCCTCCGAAGTACGACTCGCGCCTTGTTGCATGTCCGATTCGCTGACGTTCCGTGCGGCATGTCGTGTGCTGTGTTCGCCGTGAGCGCTCTCTGCTTCCACGCGCGAGGAGAACACGATGCATTCGAAGACGAGCACGACGATGGCAGTGGCGATGGGCTGTGCGCTGCTTGGCGCATGCACACCGGGGCAGACCCGAGCGCGCTCCGACGCGGCGATCGCGCGCGCCGATGTGAGCGTATTGAGATATGATGCAAACGCGGATGCGCCGTACACAGGCACGGTCGATTGCGCCGACGGTGCGCGCTGGATTTACCTCGTCGACTCGAACAACGCGCTGCTCCGCTTCGAGCCCGATGCCGTGCGCCTCACGCCCATCGGCACGCTTCGCTGCAGCGCCACGGCCACGCCCTTCTCGATGGCCGTCGACCGCGAGGCGAACGCCTACGTGCTCCACAGCGACCACCGCATCTATCAAGTGAGCACGATTGACGCGGCATGCAGCCCAACGAGCTACGCGCCGAATCAGATGGGCTTTGAGCTCTTTGGGATGGGCTTTGTGAGCAACAGCGCAGGCAGCACCGACGAGACGCTCTTCATCGGTGGTGGCCCCGAGAGCGGTGTGGGTAGCGGGCGCTCCACACTTGGTTCCATCGGCGCAGGTCTCGGCTCTGTCACACGACTTGGCGCCCTGCAGGGCTCGCCGGAATTGACCGGCAACGGCAATGCGGAGCTCTGGGGTTTCTTCCCCGACTCAAGCCCGCCCTCGGTGCGCGAGATCGACCGCAACAATGGCGCGACGCTCCGCAGCTATGACGCCTCAGGGATCGGCGATGGCAGGCCTACCGCATGGGCCTTCGCTTACTGGGGAGGCCGCTATTACATCTTCATTCAGACAGAGAATGACCGCTCCACGAACATCTTCCGCGTGACGGAAGGGACGGGCGCATTCGAGCCGGTGCGGATGAACATCGGCTACCGCATCGTCGGCGCAGGCGTCTCCACATGCGCGCCGACCGACATCATTTGAGCGGCATCACAAAACGCGCAGTACGATGAGCGCATGAAACAATTCGCTCTTCTCTTCGCAGCGCTTGCGCTCGTTTCCATCACGGGCTGTCCTGGCTCCAACACCCCCGCAGACACCGGCGTCGATGCCCGTAGCAATGCGGACACAGGCGTTGTTGTCGACACGGGAAGCGTTGTTGTCGACACAGGAAGCATTGTTGTCGACACGGGAAGCGTTGTTGCCGACACAGGAAGCGTTGTGGCTGACACGGGCCCCCGCGGCGATGCCGGCATGTGTGGAGACTACGCGCCCACGCCCACGCGACCGTCTCCGACCACCTGCAACGCATGTCGTCCACCGAGCCTCGTCGGCAGCGGTGGAACCGAAACCAACTGCATGGGCGACGCGGATTGCACCATGGGGATGAACGGTCGCTGCACCTTTGGTCGCATCGGACCGCACTGCACCTACGACACCTGTTTCAGTGATTCGGACTGCGGCGCGGACCAGGTCTGCTTGTGCGATGGCGGCGACGGCGGCGGCAACCACTGCATCACCACGACCTGCGGCACGAACAACGACTGCGGCGGTCAGACGTGCTCGCCCACGTTCGGCTCCTGCGGCAACTACGCGGGCATCGTCAGCTACGCGTGCCACACGACGAGCGATGAGTGCACCGTCGACTCCGACTGCGCAGGCGTGGACGCGTACTGCAAGTTCGACCCGGCCGTCTCGCATTGGGTCTGCTCCGACCTTCAGTGCGTCGGATGAAGCGCCTCGGGTGAGGCACATCGTCCTTACGGCGGGTGCGCTCGCTGCCGTTGCATGTGCTCCGTTGGAAGATCCGCGTCTCCTTGAGGCGCGGATTTTTCGCGAGGATGCCCATGCGCGACGCGAGGCGATGGAGGCCTCGATGCAAGAGTTCGACACGCCCTACGCAGCGCTGCGCGAGAGGTACTACGCGCTCTCCGGCGCGGGGATCGAGAGCGCGCTCGATTGGGACAGGCTCCCCGAATTCGCACCCCGCGTAAGGTATTTCATCGTTGCAGGCGATGCGCGTGACGAAGGCCCCATCGCCGAACCGAGGCTCCTCACGTGGGAAGAAACGGTGCGCGAGGGCGAGCGCGCATTCGATCGCTATCCCGCGCAGATCGATCTCGCGCTGACCCAGATTCGAAGCCGCGAGGATGCCGAGCGCTACGGCTTCTACGTGGAGCCAAGCGGTCGCGTGCGCGGGCTCATCGAGGCCGAGACGGCCACCGGCTGGGTGCCCGCAATCACCTGCAGCGGATGCCACGGACGCTTCGACGGGACGACGTTTCAGCTCGGCATCCCAAGCGAGCAACTCGACCTCGGTGCGCTCCTCGCAGCGCCCTGGCCCATGGGCACGATCGACGTCACCTCGGATGGCATCGACAACCCCACGCGCCCCTCGGATCTGCGTCCGATCTCACGCCAGGCGCGTCTTCATCACACGGGCAACGTGATGAACGGTGAGCTGGCACGGATGGTCCGCATCGAGACCTTGCTCATCACGCAACATGGCGAGCGGCTTCGTCCAAGTCGCACCCTTGTGGCGGCCATCGCGCTCTACTTCGATGCGCTCGCAGAGACGCTCCCCGAGCCCGATCTTGCGTCGAGAGGAGGCGAAATTTTCGCGCGCGAATGTGCGCGTTGCCATGCGCTTCCGAACCTCAGCGGCGCATTCGTCTCCGTCGCCGAGGTGGGCACCGACCCCGTTGCGACGACCGGAGGCCAGCGCGGCACCTCGGGCTATCGCGCGCCTTCCTTGCTCGGTGTGCTCGATCGACGCGGCCTCTTTCACGACGGAAGTGCCCACGATGTACGCGCCGTGCTGCAGCTCGATCCGTCGGCGCATCGAGGCCATCGCTTCGGCCTCTCGCTCACCGTGGAAGAACGTGAGGCTTTGATCACCCTCCTGCGCGGAATCCCCTGACACAGCCCGTTCGCATGTGCTCTACAGCGCGCCATGAACGCCCCAAGCACACCTCCGAATGCAATGCGCGACAAGGGAAGCCTCTTCAACAACAAGGACAAGAAGAAGCCGAGTCAGCACGACATGCAGGGTGAGTGCACGCTTGGCGGCGCGCCCTTCGAGATGCGCGCATGGCTTCGTGAGGAGCAGCTCACGCTCTCCCTCGCATTGCCGCGCGGCGATCAAAACACGTATCCGCCGGACACCTTCAAGGGCGCACTCGACCTCGCGCCCAAGCCAACGCGCGCTGCCAAGGCCAAGGATGAAGTGCCGCCCACGTGGGCCGGTGAGATCCTCAGCGACGAGGCGCGCTACGCCGTCCGTGCCTTTGAAAAGCAAGGCAAAGCAGGATCGTACCTCACGCTCGCGTTCGAGCGTTTGGAGATGGAAGTCGCGCCTGCCAATGTCGACGACTTCGACGTCTCCGAATGATTAGGCAGCGTCGCCGAGCAGCGCGAGCAAGGTCAGGCGAATCGGGGATACGCGGGCCCGCGCGAAGTTCATCATCACCTCCGTAGGCTTGCCGCCACGGGCTGTCATCGCCCGCACGATGTCGAGGTCGACCTGCTTGCGGAGGATGCTCTCGTGCAGCGGTGTGACGCCATCGAGCCTTGGGATGTTGGGATCCGCACCCGCGTCGAGAAGCATCTCAATCACCTCAAGGGGTGCCGCGCGGGCCGCGAAGTGAAGTGGCGTCCATCCGCGATTCTCGGCCGCGTTGATGTGCGCGCCATTCTTCAGAAGCACACGCACGACTTCGGTGTTCGGCGGCGTGAGCGCAACGAGCGCGTAGTGAAGAATCGCCCAGCGGTCGGCATTGTCGGCCGCGTTGATGTCGTGCCCCGCGTCGATCGCCTCCTGGATGGCCGCGGGGTTCGCGCGGTGGCCAAAGAGGAACTTCCCGAAGATTTGTGCCGTGCTCAAAGGTGCGGTGCTCACCGTGCGAGCGAAGCACATGGCGCACGCCACGGGAAGCTCATGCGGGCATCGGCGCCTCGTACGAAATCCTCACCTCGCTTGGCCTCGCTTCCTCAAGCATGGCGGCCTCTCGCTTGGCCTTGCGGGCCTCACGACGCTCCGTCGCAAGCGCCTCATCGGCCGTCCCGACCCAGGGCATCCGCGTGCCCATGACGTGATCGAAGAAGGGCTTGGTCACGCACCAGTTCGCATCCTGATTGGGCGCCATGTGGTGGTCGTAGTGCCAGCGCAGGTTCTCTTTGCCCCAAGCCGGGTCGAGGTGAGAGCGCTTGTGCGTTCGGTAGTAGTTCACTGCGCCGTAGACGACCGTGGCCGTGAAGAAAGGCGCGACGGGAAAGAGCGGCAGGTGCGCGAGCGTGCCGAGCGTGAGCGCGAGCGCCTCGCGACCTTGCGCGTGATCGCCGAAGACGGAGCGCTCATAGGCCTCATCGCGCATGTCGTGCACGCGGCACTCGCGGTGATGCTCCATCCAGTGGAAGCGAAACCACGAGCCCTTCTTGCGTCCCGCAGGGTGAAGCACGTGCTTGTGAATCAACCACTCCGCAGCGTTGCAGTAGAGAAGACCTAGCGGGATTCCAATCATGACGACCTCCCAGGGCATTTGTCTTTTCGTTTGATCGCGGCTTACGTCCTCGGTCCAGCCCTGCGACGTAGCTCCGCTACGCCTCGGTCTGGCCCTGCGGGCGCCACGGCGCGGACACCACGCACAGCAACGGAGTTGCGAGCATGGGGAGCACCTGCGCGCTGAAACGAAAATCCTTCATGCCGTAATGAACTCATTCTCGCCGATCAGGCCCTCGTTTTCGCGCATTCGAAAACGTGACCAGACAGTCATCATTTGATGCCATAGAGCTTCGCCCGTGTCGAGTCCGAAACATCCAAACCCCGCTTCGTCCCCCAAGAAGAAGCCGAGCAAGGGCGCAGCGAAGGCCGAGGTCAGCATCCTCGCCGTGCCCTCCGAGCGGCCCGGTGCACCCGGTGGAAAGCGCGATCGCAATCGCCACGAGCGCACGCTCGTGCTCGGCCAGACAGCCCTTGCGCTCTTCCTTGTGCGTGGCCTCGAGGTCGTGACGATCGACGAGATCTGCGATGCGGCCTCGGTCGCGAAGGGCTCGTTCTATCGCTACTTCGACGACAAGGCGGCGCTGGTCGATGCGCTCATCGTCCCCGTCGAGCGCGCTGTGATCGATGCCTTCGCGCAGTGCGAGTCGATGGTGCGTGAGGCCAACGACGAGCTCTCGCTGAACCTCGCCTACCAGAGCCTCGCGATCTCGCTTTTCCCTATCGCCATGGGCCATCTCGACGTGCTGCGCCTCTACTTGCAAGAGCGCTCTGCGCCCTCCCTTGGTGCGCGCGGCCCCATCGGCAGGCTTGCCAACACCGTCGACGAGGGCGCGATTCGTCTCACCAGGGTCGCGGTCGACAAGGGCCTCTTGAACGTCGATGACCCGCGCATCTCGGCGTACGCCGTCGTCGGCGCCATCGAGCGACTCTCAAGCGCTGTGCTGCAGGGCAAGCTCGACGCCTCGCCCATCGAGATCCTCACGACACTCATCCGCCTCGTCCTCGAAGGCGTCCGCGCGCCGGGCCTTCGCTCGCGAAACGAGAGCCCAAGCGAGACGCCCTCCACGGGCAAAGCCAGACGCCCCTCCGTGCCTCCCACCAAGCCCTCACGCAGCACCAAGAAGAACGGAGCCAAAAAGTGACTACATCGTCACAAACGACAGGCGAGAAGCCCCCCGCGATGTCCCCTGAGATGTCCCCCGTGCGCAGCATGGCGGCCGTCTCGCTTGGCTTCGGTCTCTTCACGCAGATCCTCGGACGCGTTGGCGCCACGGCCCTCGCAGCGCTCCTTCCCGGCGCCTTTCCGCAGCAGCCGGATGCCGATGTCGTGGTCATTCCTTCCGACATCGGCCTGATGGCGATGATGGCGATGACCTTCGCGAATGCGACGCTTGCAGGCCTCATCACAGGCCGCGTCGCGCGCTTCATGCCCGTCCTTCACGCGCTCGTCCTGGCGGGCATCCTCGGCCTCTTCGGCGCGACCTCGATGGACCAAGTGCGCGGCTTCCCCGGCTGGTTCGCGATTGGCTATCTCGCCCTGCCAGCCTTGGGCGCGGCGCTCGGTGGTGTGCTTGCCCGACGCACGGAGAAGAAGGCGAAGACCTTCGTGTCGGAGACCGTGGTCTCGCGCGATTCGCGCTCTGAGACGGACTGACGGGAGACCGACTCGGACTCGGCATCGGCCTCTGACGCGGCATCGGTCTCTGATGTGGCATCGGTCTCCGACCAGGTCTCTGAGTCGGCGTCTACGTCCGAGCTCGGTCACAAATCATAGAATCGGATTCTGCGAATCATAGACGGCTGCGCCAGCGGCGGCCCCAGTCTCCTTGATTTCAAAGGCTTTCAGCGGTGGCCCAGGGCATGCGAAGCGACTCCACGCGCCCCCTCGCAACCCTCCATGGAGCCCCTATGAAGCCTTCGATCGCCTCGCTCTTTCGTCGCCGTGAGCCGATGCTCGCCCTTGGCACAAGCGTCCTTGCGGTGGCCGCGCTCGTGCTCTTGCGTAGCCCCGAGCCTGCGGCTGCAACCGTCCCTGCCTCGCCCCTCGCTGCGCAGCCGTCGCCATCGCCCGTTGCGCCACCCATCGCGTCTTCCGGTGACTCACGCGTCACGCTGGAGGGCCCGGGAGTCACCGGCATCTTCGCGCTCGGTCAGCGAGCCATCGTGGCCGACGGTGCGCGCGAGTTGCTGGCAGAGTTCAGGCTCGAGGGCGTGGAGGGTGCTGGCGAGCAGGCGCGTCTTCCCGTCGCGCTCTCCGTCGTGCTCGATCACTCGGGCTCGATGCAGGGCGAGAAGATGGTGCAGGCGCGCGAGGGCATCGTCTCGCTCATCGAGCGCATGCATGACGACGACTACCTCAGCGTCGTCATCTACGACGATCAAGCCGAGGTGCTTCAGCCACTCGCACGCGTTGCCGAGATCCGCACTTCACTGCCCGCACGCGTGCGTCAGGTGAACGCCAACGGAGGGACGATCATCCCGCAGGCGATGGCGATGGGCGCGCAATCCCTCACCGCGGCACCTGCCTCGCATGTGCGTCGTGTGGTGCTTGTCTCCGACGGACAAGACGGATCAGGCATCACGATGGAGGGCCTCACGGCCGAGCTCTCGCATCGTGCGAACGAGCGGGTGATGACGTCCTCCCTGGGCGTGGGCACGGACTACAACGAGCAGTTCATGACGACGGTCGCGGATGCAGGTCGCGGCAACTACGCCTTCCTGCGTCAGGGCTCGGAGCTTCAAGCCTTCCTCACGCGTGAGCTCGAGGAGAGTGGCGCGACGGTGGCCGAATCCCTTGTGGCGCATGTGGATTTGCCAAGCGGCGTGCGCTTTGTAAGTGCCCAAGGCGGGCTCGCTTCGGTCGTCGGTGCGGGCGTCGACATCCCGCTCGGGACGCTCTTTGCGGGTGAGCATCGCAAGGTCGTGATGCAGTTCGAAGTCACAGCGGGTGCACTTGGAAGCACCACGAACCTCGGCGCGCGCGTGGCCTACATCGCGCGCATTCCTTCCGCGAATATGCGCCCGCAGAACCTTCAAGGTGCAGTCACTGCGCGCACGGTCGCCACCGAGGCCGAGGCCATCGCCTCGATCGACGATGAGGTGCATCCCGACGCGCTCGCCGTGTTGATCGATGCGCGGCAGCAGGAGGCGATGGTCGCTTGGCAGAATGGTCAGCGCGACCAAGCACTTCAAATCGCGCGCGACAACCGCAACCGCTACGACCAGGCCTCTGCGGCGCGTCCCTCGCCCATCTACCGAGCACGAAGGGCCCGGGTAGAGGATGACCTCCTCGTACTCGATGGCCTCGATGCGCAGAGCGAGGAGGGACGCAGCTATCGCCTCGGCTCAGGTGCCACACGGCACGCTGAAGCGGCGTCGTGGTGAGCCTCGCCACGAAATCGGACGAGTTGGTCACAACATCGCTT
>JBILQT010000200.1:0-13818 GCA_044373065.1 Sandaracinaceae bacterium | reverse complement strand
TGCCGCACCTCGGCCGGGCCCTGCGACGTCGCAGAATCCTGTTCGGGTTCGTCCGCCGCATGCCCCGGAGACGGCTTCTCAAGCGGCGTATGTCGCGCCTCGGCCGGGCCCTGCGACGTCGCAGAATCCTGTTCGGGTTCATCCGCCGCGTGCCCCGGAGACGGCTTCTCTAGCGGCGTATGTCGCGCCTCGGCAGGGCCCTGCGACGTCGCAGAATCCTGTTCGGGTTCGTCCGCCGCATGCCCCGGAGACGGCTTCTCAAGCGGCGTGTGTCGGCCCTCTGCGGGAGCCTGCGACATCGCAGAATCGTGCTCGGGTTCGTCCGCCGCATGCCCAGCCAACGGCTTCGTCAGCGCCGGAACGAGCTGCCGTGCCTCCGCAGGCGTTTGCGACTTGGCGGAAGCGTGCTCCGGCTCTGCGGCCGCCTGCCCCACTGACGCGTTCAACGTAGGCGCCGTCTGCCGTGCTTCAGTGAGCGACTGTGATGCCACGGAAGTCTGCGGCGCAGCGCCGAACTGCCCACCCAACGGGAACCTGCCGGACGGCAGCTCGTGCGACCAAAACTGCGGTGCTGAGACATGTCAGAGCGGCGTCTGCACGGGCGGCACTATCTGCGGCGGAGGCCAACGCTGCGGCTGCGACGAGTTCTGCATCTGTTCGACTTGCGAGTGCTTGTGATGGCTTGCGACATGCTCTCGACTTGCGGAAGCAGCGAGGCCGGCGGCTCACCGGAGTGCCCCAAACCGTTCTGCAATTGCGACTTCACCTGCTACCACATCGATACGCCGTTCTGCGTGTGAGAAACCCTTATGAACCGTACCTGGCTCCCCATACTCACGGCCCTCACCCTCGCAGGATGCGCCCGCAACGGCGTGCTCGAAGTGCAGCTCACGTTGCCGCCCAACCCGCCTGCGCCCGAGCCACAGCTCTACGCCGTTGTGACGATGGAGCCGGGTGACGCGGACCTCAGCAACGCGCCCATCGTCGGGGCCAATCCGGGCACGGCGCTCGCGCCAGGGAGGAGCACGGTGGTGAGCTACAGCATCCTCGCAGAGCGCTTCGATGCAGACACCCAACTACAGGTCGCGTTCTGTCGCTCGACCAACTGCACGATGGACGACCTCTCCACCGTGCGTCGAAAGATCTACCGCTTCGAGCGCCCCTTCTACCAAGGCCGCCGCACGCGCTGGGCGGCAGAGATCACCGCCATCCCCGTGCTCGATGAGCCCTCGGAGTGTGTCGACCGCTGCTTCACCTTCGGCTGCGTGGAGCCCGACAACGCCACGGGCGATCACTGCCGGCGTGACGGCTCGCATCAATGCGAAGAACCAGGAACGCCTCCGCCCGCAAACATCTGCGACTGAGCTGCGCCCGAACGCGAGGCGCCAAGCTCAGAAGACGCCGCTGACACCCACGAACGCGCCCTCGGGTGTCGCGCCAACCTGCGGCATCACCTGATCGAATCGTGCCGCGTTGAATGCGTTGAGCTCCTCACGCGCAGCCTCGAGCTGGGCCTCATCTTCGGCACCCTGCTCGGAGGCAACGAGACGATCACGCAGCTCTCGGTAGGCGCCCCAGCGACGCTCAGCCTCGGTGTTGGTGAAGAGCGTGATCGCACCCGTGACGACGCTGACTGCTGCACCGATGAGCACGAAATAGTCGAAGGGGCTCGTGAGCGAAAAGTTGTTGGGCCCAAGGTAGACGGGCACGACCGCGAGGCCCGTTGCGATGCTCAGCGTGCCGTCGAGGATGCGGGCAATCTCGGCCGTCGAGGAGAGCGACTCAAGCTGCTGCTCGCCGAAGCGAAGGCGCGTGCGCACGTCAGCGAGCGTGTCCATCCGCATGTGCGTGTATTCGATCGAGGCGGCCGATGGGTTCTGCAAAAAGATGAACGCGAGCAGACCGCGCAACACGCCCGCGCTGCCGTAGACATAGAGGTAGGGCCCGATGGCAGACGAGCCGCTGCCCGAGAGGTCCATGTAGAGGCCGATGCCGATGGAGGCCGCGCCCATCGAGATGGCAAGGACGCCGTCGACAATGCTGCCGCCACCGCGCGCCGCGAGCACCTGAAGGTCTGCATCGAGGGAGCGCAGACGTGTCGAGATGGTGCTGCCGATGTGGAGGCTCTGGTTGTCCGGTGTGCCTGCCATCGAACCGCGCGCATACGAACCGTCGGGAGGCGGTGGCACCTCCGCAAGGCTCGCTGGCGTCTCGGTCGGCGGCGTCACCTCTCCAGGTTGCACCACATGTACGGGCGCCGCAGCGCGTCCCCAAGGCGATGCGAGGTCGGCGGCCTGTGCGGACACCCCTCCGACCGCGAAGAACTGCGCACACAACATCAACGCACTGAGCCAGAGGGCTCGATGCAACGCCGCGCCGGGAGTCGATTCCAAGACGAGAGAAGAGTTGTGCACGTTTGAAGTATAGGGCCCGGGGCTCCACATCGCGAGGGAGCGACCACCAAACGAGCAGCATCGAAGACAACGGAGACGCGCAGCGTGCGAGAACGTGCGCATGAGTTTCTCGAAGCCAGGTTCGTCCGGCAAAGCCAAGAAGGCGCGCGCCATCTTCGTCTGCACCGCCTGCGGCAACTCCAGCGCGCAATGGCTCGGTCGCTGTCCAACATGCCAAGCGTGGGATTCGCTCGTCGAGGAGCGCGTCGATCAGAGGCCGAGCGCGAGCGCCAATGTCGCAGGTGATTGGACCAAGCCGACGGCGCTGGGCGACGTGCCTGCAGACTCCACGGTGCGCATCTCGACCGGGCTCGAAGAGCTCGACCGTGTGCTTGGTGGCGGCGTGGTGCTCGGCTCGATCGTGCTCCTCGGCGGTGACCCAGGCATCGGCAAATCCACACTCTTGATGCAGGCCCTCGCGGGCATGGCCTCCCACGGACGCACAGTCCTCTATGCCTCGGGTGAGGAGTCTGCGGCGCAGATTGCGCTGCGTGGAAGGCGCCTCGATCTGAAGGGAATCGACCGCGTGCTCGTGCAGGCCACCACCGAACTCGAGGAACTCGAAGCTGCCATCGATGCACTCAAGCCATCGGTCGTCGTCGTCGATTCGATTCAGACCCTGCGCTCGCGCGACTTGGAATCAGGCGCAGGCAGCGTCGGTCAGCTGCGCGAGGTTGCGGCGCGGCTCGTTGAGTTCGCGAAGCGTCGCAGCATCGCGTTCTTCCTCATCGGTCACGTGACCAAGGATGGTGCGCTTGCGGGGCCCAAGATGCTGGAGCACCTCGTCGACACCGTGCTCTCGTTTGAAGGCGATGCCACGCATGCACATCGCATCGTGCGCGCATCGAAGAACCGCTTTGGACCCGCGCATGAGCTAGCCGTCTTTGAGATGGTGCGCGATGGCCTTCGCGAGGTGCCTGACCCCAGCACGCACTTCCTCGCGGAGCGCCCGAAGAATGTTGCGGGCTCGGTCGTGGTGCCGATCTGCGAGGGCGCGCGCTCGATGCTGATCGAGGTGCAAGCGCTCGTCGCGCCAGCGCTCTACGGGCAAGCGCGCCGCGTTTCATCGGGCATCGAGGGGAGCCGCCTCGCGATTCTTCTCGCGGTGATCGAACGCAAAGCCGATGTGCATGTGCTCGATCGCGATGTCTTCGCGAGTGTGGCGGGAGGTGCACGCATGGATGAGCGCGCAGCCGATCTCGCACTCTGTGTCGCCATCGTTTCTTCGCTGCGCAATCGCGCCGTCAGCGCAGACCTCGCGGTCTTTGGCGAAGTCGGGCTTGCAGGCGAGCTACGCGCCGTGCCCCGCGCACCGCAGCGTGTTGCCGAGGCCCGCAAGCTTGGCTTTCGACGCATCGTCTTGCCGATGAGCAATGCGCATCAGCTCACGCCCGAGGAGGCCGCTGACATGACGATCCTTGGCGCCCGTTCGCTTGCGGATGCGCTCGGCGAAGCGCTTTCGAGTCACTGAGGGCCCTCAAGTAGGCCGACCTAGGTGACCCGCGTCTTGCGTGCGAGTGCCGTGCGTGTGCTCCGAAGAGGCTTGCGAAGGCGCGTCCAACTCGGGCGCGGCTGCTCTTCACCCGTTCGTACAAGCTCGCCCGCGACATCGCGAACGGCGCGAAGAATGGCCGTCACGGAGTGAGCACCTCCCTCAGCGAGCGGCGCCCTCCGCAGGCGCGTTTTGCCGTCAAGCGCACTCCACGTTTCTCGCTCGCCGTGCGCGACCACCGTGAGCTCCCCAAGCTCAAGACCGGTCCAGCGCTTCACGTGCTCGCGCAGCGTCCGCACATAGCAGGGGAGCGCCATGCCCTGCGTCTGATGGCCTTCCGAGGAGAGGTTGGCGAAGAAGACGATGCGCGCATGCGTGCGCACCAGAGCCTCCGCAATGCCCGGCGCAGCGACGGCGGCGAGCACGCTGGTGAAGAAGCTGCCTGGCCCAAGGACGACGACGTCTGCACCCAGAATCGCGGCGATGGCCTGCGGGTTTCGTCGTGCCCCCGCTTCGACATCTACACGCGCGATGCGCGCCTCGGAGCGCTCGATCGCGAGCTCGCCCTCGAGCAAGCGACCCTCTACATCGACCGCGCGAAGCGTCATCGCGGAGAGGGCCGCCGGCGCGACACGGCCGCGCGAACTCAGCCACTCTGCGGCGAGGTCGCAACCCTGCTGAAGATTGCCCTCCGCGAGGTCTGCGATCATCAGGTTGCCCACCGAGCGCCCGCCCTGAGACGCACGCGCTCGCTCCTCGAAGGCTCGTGCACGAACACGATCACGGGCCAGCGTGCCGAGGCATCGACGAGCATCTCCGGGTGGCGGCAGGTTCACCTCACGCCGAAGCTGACCCGAGCACCCGCCCTCGTCCGTCACGCAGGGAATCGCCGTGAGCTCGACATCCAGGCCTGCCACGGCCGCGAGCGCCGTGGATTGACCATGACCTCCTCCGAGAGTGACCACCTTGCGACGCGTTCGAATCATGACGACCTCCTCCGGCATCTTTTGCACGTGATGCGCCAACGCGAATCGCTCATCAATCCGGCACGCGCGAGAGTGTTCCGCCTGCACTGTTCCAATGTGAAACGGCGCCCGGGACGGCGTCTGCAGCGACATCTTCCACGCGCACTTTCGGCGCGTCTTTTCTCGGCACGCAGCGTGCTCAGACAGGCGCGTGAAACAACCCTCGCGTGATCGCCTCGATAGCCTCGCCGTCATCGCCGTTCAGGGGGTGGACGTGCTCGCTCAACTCGCCGCTGGCATCTGGACTGCGCGGGCGCTTGGGCCGGATGGCAACGGCGACTTCGTGTTCGCGATGTCGACGGTCGGCATGGTCGCGGTGCTTCAGCTCTTTGGCACCGGCGAAGTGGCGATTCGTATGCACGCGGATCGCTCGCTCGAAGGCCGTGCCGTGTTTGGAGCGCAGCTCTCCATCTGGGCCGCCGGGACGCTCGTCGCGGGTGCTGCAGCCGCGCTCATCGGCTTGCTCGCGCAGGTGGGCGCGACGCCCCTGCTCGCACTGGCTGCAGCCGTCGGGGTCCTCGCGGCCAATGGGCTGACGTCTTCGTTCAACGCGATGGTCCTTGCGCATCGGCTCTCGCGCTACGACGTCCTCGGGATGGCGTTCAGCCGCACGGCACTCCTTTGCGCCCTCGCGTTCGGAGTGCACTTCGGCGTCCTTGGCGTGCTTGCAAGCCATGCGGTCGCGGCTCTCGTTCTCCTCGTTACGCGCGCTTACGTGCTGAGGCGCTACGCGGGCATCTCCGCGCCGCGCTTCGACCGTGCAATGACGCGCAAGCTCTTCACGGATGGCCGCCATGTCGGTGTCGGCTCGCTCTTCGGCTCGATCGCGGCGCGGGTCGATGTCGTTGCCTTGCGCGCCTGGTCAGGCGCACACGAGGCGGGTCTCTATGGGGCCTGCTACCGCATCTTGAACGGCGCAGGCGCGGTCACGACGGCCGTCTCCCTGGCGCTCTACGCGCGCCTCGCACGCGCCCGCGGCGGGCCCAAGGATCAGGAAGCCGAGCGGCTCTTCGTCGCGGTCCCGATCGGCATCGCTGCATGCCTTGGGGTTGCGGCCATTCTCGCAACACCACTCGTGACGCTTCTCTACGGTCACGAGTTCGCGGGGGCCGCCACGACCTTTCGCATTCTCCTCGTCGCCGGGATCGCCCAAACAGGAAACACCTTCTTGCACAAGGGGTTGGTCGCTCGAGGAAGGGAGCGAAGCCTCCCCTTCGCACAAGGCGCGCAGGCCCTCGTGAACGTCGCCCTGAACCTCATCCTGGTGCCGCTCTATGGCGCGCTCGGCGCAGCCGTCGCGACGCTTGCGTGTGAGTGCGTCGTTCCGCTTGGACACGCCTGCTACTTCGCCGTGGAGTCACGCTCGAGAAGAGCGGATGGAGCTGCATGCGCGTCCTAGTCGAAGACGCGAGCCCGGGCCTCGGCGGTGCTCTGACAAGCCTTGCTGCGCTCACCGATGTGCTCGGACAGCGCGGGCATCAAGTGCGTGTGCTGGCCTCCTCCAAAGCGGCCGCGGCCACATGCGGGCTTGATGCACGCGCACTCGATGATGGCGAGGGGACATTCGCGACACGCGTAGGTCGACGCGTCGTCTCGCTCCTGCGTGAGGCGCATCGCTTCAAGCCGGATGTGATCCTCGCCAACAACGCGCCGGCACCCAACCTCGCGGCCGCCATTGTTGCCCGCGCCCTCGATATCCCGCGCGTTCAATATGTGCGCGGCGCCTTCCACCACGGGCATCTCGCGCGAAGTGTGTTGGCCGATGCCGCCGCCATCTTCGTCGTCGGTCGCGAGGTCCACATCAAGCTGCCGCAGGCGACTCGCGTCAGCGAGGGGTTGAGCCGAGCGCAGTGGCCGAGCCCTCGAACGTCGAGCACATCGCGCCGCTTCTGGTGCTCTGCGCTCACCCCGTGGAAGGGCATCTCTCTTCTCCAACGGGCGCTTCACGAAGCACCCGGGGCAGGTGCAGATGTCTGCGCGGCAGACCTGCTCGCGTGGGGCTCGCCCGACGCGATCGATGCGCCTTGGGCACCCGGCTGCGAGGTGCATCGCAACGCGACGCAGGAGGTCATCGACCAACTTCGCGCGCGCTGCGGCGTCTACGTTCACACAGCGCTTCAGCCTGAGCCGTTTGGCCGAAGCGTGCTGGAGAGCATGGCCGCAGGCCTCTGCCCCGTTGTGCCCGACGAGGGTGGTCCGTCCGAGCTCGTCCTGCATCAGGTGAGTGGCCTTCACTACCAAGCGCGCTCGCACGAGAGCCTCGTTCACGCGCTCAGGCAACTCGACGCAAGCCCTTCCCTCCGTGAGCATCTCGCAGCGAACGCAGCGGAGCGTGCCCGCGCGTTTGACGCGGCGATTGCGTTCGAGCCCGTCGTTCGTTCGCTCGAGTCCTGCGCGACGAGGCCCCGACAACGCGCGGCGTGATCCGCACACCACATCTTCGGACATCTCCAAAACGAAAAGCGAAAGGGCCGCGACACCGAAGTGCGCGACCCTTTCGTCTTTGATGAAGCGCTCAGCGACGGCGTCGCCGACTGGCTCGTGCAACGAGCAACGCAGCCAGAGCAAAGCCACCGCCCAACGCGCCGCGCGAAGCTCCCGGGGACGCGCTGCAAGTACTCGACGGGCCTTCGGGGACAGGCGATGACGCTGGTGATGGCATCGGATCCGGCGGGCTCGCCGCGACACCGGGCGCATCCAACGTGGGCAACACGGCCTCCGCCCAGAGAGGCTCAAAGGCTGTGCGAAGAGGGACGGAACTCCCCTCAGTAATCACCTCGCCGGGCATCGGCGTGACGCCGTTTCCAAGCGCACCCATCGGCCCGAGCTCGCGCAAAGAGAAGCAGCGCGTGCCTGCCGCACTCGTCATGGCGAGGCAGGCCGGGGCTTCACTTCCCGTCATCACCCACATCGGCGCGCGTGCGCTTCGGGCACCGAGCTCGATCGGCGTCGCGAGCTCCCCGTGCACAAGCCCGACGCTGCCATTCTCAAGCGTCGCAAGCAGCCCAAACGAAGCATCGCCATGCACATCGACTGCAAGCAGAGGCTGCCGGATCTCCGTATCCCAATGCGCGCGCAACGCAGTCCGTTGACCATCCCACGTGATCACGGAGCCGCCTACGGTGGCCCAAGCCAGCACATCGTGCCCGTCGAGTTGCGTCGCGAGCAGGCCCGTGGTCGCCGCGCCTTGCGATGACGCCATTTCGCGCACGCCGACGAAGGGTGTGTAGGCCTTCAGCGCGCCCGCTCTATCGACACTCCAAGCCGATGCCTCGCTCGCGATCATCGGCTCCAAGGCATCGAGACTCACCGTCTCCACCGCCGCATCCGCCACGCGCCAAGCGGATGTTCGCCCTGCGCGCGAGACGACGAAGATGGGTGCTTCGCCACCAATGCCGACCAAGGGAATTCCTCGGCCCAACTCCGTCAGATCCGCAATGCGATCAAAGAGCATCGCGCTCTGCTGCAACGTGTCCTCTGCGTCGATCGCGACGAGCGTTCCATCGGCGAGCGCGATGCCCCAATGGCACGCCCCCGATGAGGTCAGCGCATGCGGCGCCGATGCCGCGTGGGCGGGAAGCGTGATCGTGACGACCTCCTCCCGCGTGATGCGGACGGCTTCTGAAGCCTCACCGTGCTTGCCAGTCAGCATCAGTGTCGAGGTGCGCGACGCATCGACGCATGCGCCTACCCTGACGCCGCGAAGAGGCACGACGCGCTCCACGTCTTGGATGATGACGGCCACGTGATCGACATCGATTCGCTCGACGCGCGCAGCCAATCCGCCATCGACGCGCCCCGACCAGATCACCTCGCGCCCCTCAAGCGCGGGAGCCTCTGCGAAGAGCCCTTCAGTATCTTGCGCGCGTGTTGACGTCGCGCTGAGAGAGAGCGCTGCGCCGAGGGCAGCCGAGACCGGAATCCACTTCAGCTGCTTCTTCATCGCTCGCGCCTCCAGATGCGTGTTGCGTCGTTGGGTGTCTCGAACCAGCGCGGCGATCCGCCTGTCGTGCGCCAGTTGACGAAGGAGCCGAATGCGAGCCAGACGGGCTGCCCTTCAGGTGCCCAGAGCGGCGAAGTCGCATCGGTCGTGTAGGCGAAGTCGAGTGGCCATCCATCGAGTTCGCGGCGGTCTGCGGCCTCGGTCACACCGCCCCAGGTGCCGAGATGAACCTCATTGGAACCCATGATGTACGGAAGCACGAGGTAGGGATCCCACGGTGCGTTTCCGAGGCTGACGTTTGCACCCGGGGTGAAGTCAATCACCACGCGGACGTTGCCGCCCAGCATGAAGCTCGGCTGTGTCAGCGACGTGTTTGCGTACGAGCCCGTCGTCGGGGGCAGTGCATCGCGGGTGTCGTGAAGGACCTCGATCAGCACCGGGCCGGTGCCCGTCACGGTCTCTGAACTTCCACCTCCGGGAAGGGTGCGCGTGATGAACGCCGTCCACGCGCCATTCGCGGGAATGCGCTCGAAGAGGCGGTGCACGTAGCCGGCTCCGCGTGCGAGTGGGTCGAAGTCGAGAATGACGCGCGTGACGCTCCCCGAGGTGCTCTGCTCCGTCGCCGTGACTTGAACGATGAAGTCGTTGTAGTCCCAGTCGTTCACGCCCGCGCCGATCAAATCTTCGAAGTAGACGACACGTGAAGTCGTGCGCGTCGAGATGTTGGTTGGGGTGAACGGGCGTATGGCCGAGTAAGCGCTGCGGTTGCCGTCGTCATCTGCGGCGCGAACGCGCACCTCGTAGAGGACGCCGTTGACGAGGCCGGTGTCGCTGACTGTCGTGCTGAGCACGGGGCTCGCGTTGAGGACGGTCCACGTCGCGGCGCCACTCACGCGGCGCTCCACCAAGTAGCCCGTGAAGTCGGGGGCATCGGATCCGCCCAGGTAGTAGGTAGCGCTTCGGTCTCCCGCGACCGGGTTCACCGTGGGTGCGGGGGGCGGCGTGACATCGATGGGCCGCGCAGAAGCCGGGCCGGCCGTCGAGACCGAGGACGAGCCCGCGGCCACTGCGCGTACTGTGTAGTAGTAGGTTGTGCCGTTGGTCACGGCGGTGTCGACCAGCGTGATCAACTCATCTCCCGCAGCGTGCGTACGCGTTGCGATCACACTGCCCGCTGTCGTCGCACTCGTGGAGCGAAGGATCTCCACATTCGATGCGACACCGCTCACGCTGACGGACACATCGACGCGGCGATCCCCAGCCACGGCGCGAATCTCACTCAACGCGGCCACATCCGGAAGCACCACGGTGCTCGTCGTCGAGGCTGACATCGAGAGCAAATCCGCGCCACGGCCCGTCGTTGCGGAGAGCGACACGGCAACGACCTCCCCCGCGCTGCCGACCGCCGCCGTGACCGAGCCGGTCAACAGGAGCTCGAGGCTCTCGGCGATGGCGAGCGAGTCCGCCGTGAAGGCGATATCGGTTTGTCCGCTCGGAAGCACCGTCGTCGAAGTCGGCGCCACACCGCCCAAGCTCGCGCTCACGAAGGCCAGACCGGGCGGCAGCGTGACGCGAACGCTCACTTCTCTGAGCCCAATGGTTCCGTCGTTGCGAATCTCGCCCGTATAGGTGGGGCGCGAGCCTGGGGTCACGGTCTCGGGCCCGCGGATCGAGGCGAAGGGATTCTTCACCACGGTCGCGATGGCGAAGGCCATCCAGTTGTCGTTCCAGTTCGTCACCTCCACCGAGACGGGCGAGGGAGCTTCCACACGCAGATAGGGCCGGATGCCCGACGCCGTGCGCTTGAGATTGGCGTACTCGGCAGTGTTCACACGCACGTTTGCGTAGCCGAGCGCAGGCACATCCACGGTCCGCGAGAAGAGCGTTCCATTCGTGTCCGCATCGACGAGCGTCACGCCCCTCGCGCCCGTGCGGCTGTAGATGTGCACATGCGTGTACGTGCCTGCCTCGCGCGTGCCCGTCTGTGTTCCCGGTGGGCCGAGATAGGTGAGAAAGCGATGCGCACCGGCAGCATTGGTGAACTGTCCTGGAACGAACGAGGAGTCATCCGAGGTTCCAGGTGATCCAGTCTCGAACCAAGAAGCCTCGAAGACCGCGACAGGGGCTGACGCAGTCAGGCGGTAGAGACGCGCAGTGCCGCCGACGAAGTCACCGTGGCCCATGGCAGGCAGGCCGTAGCTCTGCAGCGGATCGAAGGTGCGCGTCGTCGGATTCCACGCCCGCAGAAGGACATCCGTCCCCTCTTCAAAGGCCGCGATGCGCAGCTCTTGTTGATGCGGCGCGCTGACGTTGTGGGGAATCTGAAAGTAGAAATCCGTATCGACGGCAAGGCCGTTGCGACCTGGCACATAGCCAGCGCCGTCGATCGCTTGGCTCGCATCCACCAAGCTCGCGATGGCTCCGAAGATCACGGTGACCGGCCGACTGGCGACAAGCTCATAGGTTCGCCCCGCCGAGAGAACGTCCCTGCCGAGCGCACGCGAGTGGATGAGGTCTTCACCCTCGTCGAGATCGGCGCTCAGCACCGGCATGGCGGGCCTCGCCGTGATCGTCGTGATGCCCGATCTCGTGCTTGTGCCGCTCAAGAGAGGCGTTGCGGTGATGTCGTAGAGCTCGACGCGCGTGCCGTCATCGTAGGCAAATGCATCCACGTCTCGCTGTGAGACGGTGTAGCCGTTCGCGTAGAGAATGAAGCGTGTCCCGCGCATCTCACCGTCCACCGCAGGCGCCCAATCGTGCTGCCAATCGGAGTCGGTTGCGATCATCACGCTCACCGGCAACGTGCTGTCGATGAGGAAGTAGTCGCCGTCGGCGATGCCTGCGCGATCATCGTTCACCGTGCCCTCACGGATGTAGCGAACGATGCTCTGACCTTGCACGAGCGAGGCGCCCAGCACCGAGTCATCGGAGTCGCCATCGGCGGCATCATCGATCAGGTCCACCACGCAGGGTGCGGCACTCGTGCCGCTCATCGCCGTGACTACAATCGCGGAGTAGCGATTGTTCAGGTCGTTGTTGGGCGGCGCGTAGATCTGAAAGTGATTCGCGACGTAGGTCTCGCGGTAGTGCTGCGCCTGCGCTGGCTGCGCACTCGTCACCGCCACAAGGCCGAGGGCGACGAGCCATGGAATGATGATCTTCATGCCATCACCTCCCGACGAGCCGCTTCGCGCTCCGCTGCTTGCGTGAGCGTGCGTACCGGACGGGCCGGGCTCCCCACCGCAAGCACGCCCGCGGGGAGGTCGTGGCTCACCACGGAGCCCGCCCCGACCACGGTGCCTGCGCCGATGCGAACGCCCGGAAGCACGATGACACGCGTGCCGAGCCAGACGTCATCGCCGAGCACGACGGGCTTCACGCTCTCGGGCTCGACGGGCTCATGGTTGCGCCGCTTGGCGGCATCGAGCGGATGTCCCGGGTTGTCCGTGATGAACACGCCATCGGCCAGGCGCACGTCGCGTCCGAGCGTCACGCGCTTGCTGACGCTTATCACCACACCGAACCCAATCGAGGTGCGGTCGCCTATCTCAAGGGTTGGCGCGTCGAAGACTTTCCCGGCGACAAGTGAGGTGCGTCCGTTGATCTTGCAGCCCGTACCGATGCGCAGGCGCAGGTCGCCGTAAAGATACGGGAAGCCTCCGTAGAGCAAGAGGTCGGGCCCGCACGTCTCGCACGCCGCGCGAAACATCGGCTGATGAAAGAAGACGCGACGCGTGAAGTCAGAGACAGCGAGCTGCGTCTCGTAGGCACGTCGCATCGGCTCGAAGACGGCGCGGGGCGCTGGAATCTCCGCGCGCATCACGCGCTGACCCAGGCCGTAGATCGACGCGTGGAGCGGAGTCTTCTTGCGCTTCACATCGAGAATGAATTGATCGAGACGACTCATCGCTCTCCTCCTTCGGTGTTGCGCGTCAGTCAGCTTGAAGAGCCACCCTGCGCAGAGTCTGTGCACGTGCCGCCCATGACTCGCTCTGCATCGCGCGTCGTCTCAGGGCACGTGTTTCGGAGCCATCCGAGTGCAGGATGTCTGCCAACACGCGCGACACCTCCGCTGCAGAGTCGACGATGTTCACCAGAGGCAGACGGGCGAGCGCAGGCATGCCTGTACCGAGTGTCGGAAGGCCCGCTGCGAGCGACTCGCGCGCCTTGAGCGGGTCGACACCACGCGTGAGTTCATCAAGCACAAAGGGAATCCAACTCGCGCGCCAACGCGACATCAGCTTCGGCAGCTCCGCGTACGGAATCGGCTCTTTTACAACGACATTCGGAAGGTTCGGCATGCGCACCTCGCCCATGCGCGGGCCAACAAACTCGAACGTCCACTCGGGCAACGCGCGCGCAGCAGATTCGATCAACGCAGTGTCGAGCCACGGCGCGAGCGCACCAAAGAAGCCGAGGATTCGCTCCTTGGGAACCTCAAGCGACGTCTTGCCGAAGTGCACGGCATCGACCCCTTGCGGCAGATGCACGAAGTGCTTTCCGGGCAATGCGAGCTCGGGCGCCGTCGCAAGGCACGCATGCGCACGCGCAACCAAGCGCGCCTCGGCATCGGCCACAAGGCCTGCATCGACACCCGGCAGCCGCGGATGATCATCGAGGCGCAAGTAGATGATGCGACGCGCGTCGACACCTTCGAGGTAGAGCGACGAAACAGGGTTTGTGACGAGCAACACGGGCCGCATCCGCGACGTTCTCCCGCGGCGAACCTGCGCGGCGAGGAGCCCCTCATTGAGCACGCGCGCGATGGACGAGCGATGCCATGGAAGGATGATGGGCTCGACCAGTCGAGGTTCTTCCGTCCCACTGTTCCGCGGCGAAGTCTCGTTTTGGAACACACGTGTCAGGCGCTCTGAAACACGGTTCCAATCACTTCGCTGAAACGTC
>JBILQT010000554.1:0-3131 GCA_044373065.1 Sandaracinaceae bacterium | reverse complement strand
TATCCACCGCATCCGCGTCCATCGGGCGGCCGAAGAGATAGCCCTGCAGGTAGTCGAAGCCGAACTCCGCAAGGAAGGCGCGCTGCTCTGGAAGCTCCACGCCCTCGGCTGTGCTGTGCATGTCGAGGCCACGCGCAAGCGAGGCAATCGAGCGCACGAGGTTGCGGCTTCGCGCATCGTCGACCGCGCGGACGACAAACGATCGATCGACCTTCAGGCCGTCAAAAGGCAGCGCCTGCAGGTGATTCAGCGAGGAGTAGCCCGTGCCGAAATCATCGAGCACAAGCTGCACGCCTGCACGACGAAGCGCATCGAGGCTCTCCACGACATCGGTCGTCAGGTCGACGAACACACTCTCGGTGATCTCCACCTTCACGCGCGAGGGAGGCA
The DNA here is from genome assembly GCA_044373065.1 of Sandaracinaceae bacterium. Classification (GTDB taxonomy): domain Bacteria; phylum Myxococcota_A; class Polyangia; order Polyangiales; family Sandaracinaceae; genus JAFLCL01. The sequence goes on along the minus strand of JBILQT010000554.1, from coordinate 2,741 downwards.
CATCCGAGCCGAGGATGATCTGCCGCAGGAGCTCCATGTGCGCGGTGTCGCGCGCCTGCATCGGCGAGAGGTTCACGCTCATCGTGAGCGCATCCACAGCACCGCCGCGCTTGCGCCAACGCGCGAGCTGATCGAGCGACTCGCCAAGCACATACGCACCAATCGGCAGGATGAGCCCGCGCTCCTCTGCGACCGGAACAAACTCCGCCGGCGAGACGGAACCAAGCGTCGATCGACGCCAGCGTGCAAGCGCCTCAAAGCCCGTGAGGCGTCCATCGCTCGTTCGATGAATCGGCTGGAAATCAATGTCGATTTCTTTGCGGAACACCGCGTCACGCAGGTTGCGCGCGATCTCCGCCATGCGCGATGCCTTGCCCCGCAACGAGGGCTCGTAGTGCACCGCGCGATTGCGCCCAAGCTCCTTCGCACGCTGCAGCGCAAGCAGCGCATCCCCCAGCACAAGCTCCGGCGCCTCGAGGCCACTCAACGCACGAATGCCCACGCTCGCCGTCAGCACAAGCTCACGTCCATCGGGCTGCAAGGAGGGGCGCGCCGCGAGGTGAATCGCAGCGATGGTCGACTCACTCGATTCCGCACTCAGGAGCACGGCAAACTCATCGCCACCGATGCGCGCCACGGTGTCTCCACGCGAGACCGTCGCCGCAAGCCGGCGCGCCACCGAGACCACCACGCGATCGCCGACCGAGTGGCCAAACGCCTCGTTGATCGAGCGAAGGCGATCGAGCCCAATCACCACGACATGCCCCGCATCATCGCGGAGCAGCGCCTGCCCCAGACGGTCGAGAAAAAGCGCGCGGTTCGGCAGGCCCGTCATGCGGTCGTGGAAGGCCTCGTAGCGCAGCCGACGCTCCACCTCTTTCTGGTCGGTCTGGTCGTCGATCATCGCGAGAAAGACGTACTCGCCAAGCTCGCTCTGCACAGCCCGCAGGTGCGCGCGACAGGTCACAACGCGTCCATCGACGCGCACAAAACGCTTCTCGATCAGCTGGGTGGAGGGCTCACGACCCGCATCGATTTCAAGCTGAATCGCATGCCAGGCCTCGCGCGTCTGCTTCATGTCCTCAGGGACCGTGAAGGCCTCGACGTTCTGCCCCAGGAGCTCCTCGCGCGTGTAACCGAGCAGCTTCGCGAAGGCCTCGTTCACGCGGATGTATTGGCCCTGCAGCGTCCCCAGCACGACGGCGCCGGGGTTGTCGTCGAAGAGCAAACGGAAGATGTCGCGGCGCGCGATCGGCGTGGTGTCAACGGCGATCTGCGGGTGCGAGATCTCGGCCTCGATGCGGTGATCCACGCCACTCTGTGACGTCCTCGGCTCACGGGGTGAGCCGGCCGACACCTCCGTAGGATCCTTCTTCGCCGAAACCATGTGAGCGCAACGATACAGGAGTCGGCTTCGGCGCGTACAGGTGCGATGAATCGAGAGCGGCTATTGTCCCCCGATGAGCTCTGTGATCACCGCCCCCAAAGCCCTTCTCGACGGCCACCTCTTCGGCAAGGGCCAGCCCTGCTTCGGTTGCTCACCCGACCACCCCACAGGCTTTCGCCTCGCCTTCGAGAAGCACGATCACGTGACACGCGGCGAGGAAATCCTCACGCGTTTCACAGCCACCAAGAACCACCAGGGCCCACCCGGCATCATGCACGGCGGCCTCGTCTCCACGCTCGCCGACGAGGTCGCGGCCTGGTCGATCATCGGCCTCCTAGGCAAGTTCGGCTTCACCGTCGGCTTCGACGCGAAGCTGCGACGCGCCATCCGCATCGAGGTGCCCATCATCGCGCGCAGTTGGGTCGCCGAGAACAAGCGCCGCATCGTGGATGTGGGGGTGGAGATCGAGCAGGAGGGCGAGCGCGCCTGCACCGGCAACTTCAAGTTCGCCCTCCTCGACAAGGCCGCCGCCGAACGGATGCTCGGAAAAGAAATGCCCCCCGAGTGGGAGAGCTTCTGCCGCTGATGTTCAGGCACTGAGTGCCCAAAAGGCCAACCACAGACCTGTGGTTGCGCGATCGGGTGGAGGAAAAGTCAGCCACAGAGCCGTGGTTGCGAGTTCGCCTGGAGGAAAACCAAACCACAGAGCCTGGGTCAGGTTTTCCTGTGCAGGAAGTGCCACCCACCGGGTCGTGGTTGGCGATTCCTGCGCAGGTTGGCGCAACCACAGAGCGTTGTTCCGACAAAACTTGCCGCAATGTGCCAGCCACAGAGCCGTGGTTGTCGAAACGCCCTCTCGTTGGCACAACCACAGGTCTGTGGGAGCGCCTCCGCGGGGAAAACTACTCAGCCTGGACGCAGCCCTCGAGCGCGCGCGCACCGCCAGCCGGCACGGGCTCCAGCAGGTGGAACTCCACGCGCCGATTCGCCTGCCGTCCCTCGTTGGACTGGTTCGTCTGCGTCGGATGCAGCTCGCCACAGCCCCAGGCCTCCAGCCGCGAGGCCGCAACCTCATGCCCACTGAGCCAACGGAGCACGCTCAGCGCACGGCGACGTGAGAGCTCAAGGTTGCGTGCATCCACACCCCGGTCATCCGTATGACCCTCGATACGAAGCCGCGCGATCTGCGGATTCGCGTTCAACACCGCGCGAACCTCTTCGAGAATGGGAAAGCTGCGCGCCAGAATCACATCGCGCCCAGTGGCAAACTCGACACGCTCCAGAATCACGATGGTTCCGGCCTCCGCATCAAAGCGAACGCTGCGTGGACACCCAAGCTCGTTCCCCTCCGTCA
>JBILQT010000553.1:0-3134 GCA_044373065.1 Sandaracinaceae bacterium | reverse complement strand
CAATGCGGCTTTTCCGCGACTGTGGTGGAGGTGCTCAAGCGCACGAACGCCGAGTTCCACACGGTGAACATTCTGTCCGATGGCGACATGCGCTCCGGCATGAAGGAGTTCTCAAGCTGGCCGACGTTCCCGCAGCTCTATGTCGATGGAAAGTTCATCGGCGGCTGCGACATCGTTCGCGACATGTTCTCGGCGGGCGAGCTTCAGCCGATCATCGACAAGTCGATGGGTCGCGCGAGCTGAACCCAGTGGTGCTCGGCTTAAGTCGGACACCATTCTCGGCGGCCCTCCGCCGCCCACTCTGCGTTGCTCCTCCTCAACGATGCTCTGCATCGTTTCGTCGTCGCGCCTTGATTGGACGACGGATTGCTCGCCGACAATGGGTGCGCCTTTTGCGCCGACCACCACTCGCACTGAGCTCGAACTTCTCGAACGCACCATGAGGCTCGGTGGCTGAGCGCAACTCCATCGCTTCCGAGCCCATCCGAAAGCCCATCCGGAGTGTTCTCTGGCGCGTTCGAGACAGGCTTTTCGAGACCGATGAGCGCACGTTGAGCGGGCCTCAACGGGTGGGGCTTGTCGCGTTGCGTTTGCTCTGGCTGGGCGTGCGCGGCCTCTTTCGTGATCGCCTTCATCTCCGCGCCGCAGCGCTCTCGTTCAACTCGCTGCTTGCGGTCGTCCCCGCGGTCGCGCTCGCGTTTGCAGTGGGGAAGGCCGTGGGCCTCTACGCATGGGTTCGTCACGAGACGATTGAGCCCTTCCTCGACGAGACATTTGGCGTGATCGGCGCGGCCCCATCGCCAGGTGTCGCTGCGCTTCGCGAGACATTAGAGAGCCTGCTCTCGCTCGTGGAAGAGACGTCGATGACGGGGCTCGGCATCTCGGGTTTGGTCGTGCTTGTGATCGCGATCCTGCGTGTCGTGCGCGGGGTGGAAGAGGCGTTCGGCCACATCTTTGAGCAGCGTGGTGCGCCCCGTCCTCCGCTGCGGCGCGTTCGAGCCTTCGCGATCACGGTGCTCATCACGCCGCTCGGCCTCGTGTACGCGGTGTTGGCAGCCTCCGCGTCGCATGGCGCGATTGGGCACTGGCTTGAGCTCTATGTTCCGCTGGAGGGCGCTCGTGATTTCCTCATGCTCGTGCTGGCTCCGCTCATCGCGATGGGTGCGATTTTCGTCATGTACATCGAGCTTCCCGACGCCGAGGTGGAGTGGCGACCTGCGCTGATCGGGGCAGCGGTTGCCGCGATTTGGTGGTTCGGTGTGCAGGTCCTTCACGTGCGCTTTCAGGTGGGCCTCGCGCGCTGGAACGGCATCTACTCGGGCTTCGGCGCGTTCCCGGTGTTGCTCGCTTCCTTTCAAGCCTCCTGGCTCGTGGTGCTGGTCGGCGCGCAGATCACCGCGGCACTCTCCAACGCGCCCAGCTTGCGCGTGCTTGCCAGGGGGACGCGACGTGATCAGGCGGTGCTGCACGCGATCGGGATGGAGGTTGCGCTGCGGCTCGCGGAGGCCGACGAGCCCGAGACGGCGCACGAGATTGCGTCGGTCATCGACAACGATGTGCCCTCTGTGCGCGGCGTGCTGCTGGCGCTTGTTCGCGCGGGCATGTGCCAGTCGATTGTCGTTCGCGGACGTCAGCACTACGCGCTGAGCATCGACCCCAAAGCGCTGCGGGCGTTCGATGTGATCGAGGCGATCGACCACGGCGACGCAGAGCTTCCTTGGGCGGCGAATGAGCTCGTACGACCCCTTCTCGATGCACGCCGCGCAGCTGCGGATGCCTCGACTGAGAATCTCTCGATCGCCGATTTGCTTCAGCGCAAAGGTCGCAGAGCGAGCGACGCGAGCGACACGATCGTCGACTCCTAGAGCGCCGCGCCGGGGACGCAGAGGCCAATGCCATCCGGCGTGTAGGCCTGGCGAACGCAGTCCATCCCTCGAGCGCACGCGCTTGTTGTGCCGAGGCTGCAGAGCGCGACGCACATTCGGTTGGACGCGCCGACGCAGGCGAGATCGGGCGCGCAGTCGTTGGGGACTTCGCAGGCCTCACCCACGAGGCGACTGCCCGCGACTTGGCACTCGGTCGCACCGAGCGCGTCGACGATGTAGCAAGCCTCGCGGTCGGTGCAGGCGGAGGTTGGAGTCAGGACGGTGCATCGGCGTTGTGGCAGGCATCGGCCCCAGCTGGTCGAGACGCCGCCGACGAGGAGTCCGCTGCCGCCGCATGTTGCATCCGCTCCGCAGGCGTCATCGCCGGGACAGCAGATCATCGCGCAGGTTGCGGGGCCGCTTCCATTGTCGAAGCAGGCGAGTCCATCGGCACAGTCGGCCGCGTTGGAACACACGCTGCCCTCGGGGAGGAGCCCCGCGGCGCCGCACACGGTGCTCTCGCCGACCAGAATGCAATCGCCTGTGCAGCCGGTGTGTTCGACGGGGCTGCAGACGCCTTGGCAGTAAGGCGAGGGTGCATCGGCCACCGACAGTGCGTCGCTTGCGGTGACTGTTGCTGCCGCATCCACATACATCAGGCCGACTTCCACGAGGGGCGCGTCGTCCGGAGCCCGACCTGCGTCCCGCATCACGTTCTCGCGAACGGGGCATCCCAACAGGGAAGAAGCGACGAGCGCGACCCCGAAGGGCCACGCTCGCTGCCGACGTATGCGTGCTGACGCCATGACCTCAGGCGGGCGGTGGGCAGATGCCGACGCCAGCTGGGACTGCCGTCGAAGCTTGGCAGGGGGCAGGCGTCATGGAGCCGGCCGGAGGCGGACACGTCGAGGGACCGGTCAGGCTGCAGAAGGCCAAGCAGATGTCGCGTCGCATGCCACCGGCTGGGGTGATGCCAAAGCAGGCCGAACCGCGGACGCACGAGTTCGTGAACATGCAGGCTCCGCCCACTGCGACAGCAGGAGCGATCGGCATCGAACACTGCGTGGCTGCGCCCATCGCCGGGTAGCAGGCCTCGCCCATGGCGCAGCCGGTCTGCGCGACGAGGTCGCAATTGTCGATGTCGGTGCAGATGCCGCCGGTGAACGTCCCGCTGCTGAAGCGCGAGCAGAGTTGCCCTGCGTTGCAGTCGGTGGGGCCGCAGCAATAGCGCTGACAGGTGCCCATCGTGGAGCAGGTCCCGCCCGCCTG
>JBILQT010000552.1:0-3140 GCA_044373065.1 Sandaracinaceae bacterium | reverse complement strand
ATGCGATGAAGCACGATCCACATCGCTGCAAAAAACACGGCCATGCCGAAGCTCACGCGCACACCGAGCGTCTCGGCCAAGTAGCCTGCGCTGAGCGACAAGGGTGCCTTGCCGAGCACCTCAAGCGTCGCGAGCACGGTGTAGTGCGTGGCACCGATTCGCTTGTCGACGCGCTCCATCATGAACGCGAACATGATGGTCGTGAGTGCACCCGAGGCGAGGTGTTCTGCGCAGGTGGCCAACGCGACCCAGCCTTGCGCGAAGGGCCCGAAACTGGCGATCAGCCATTGTCCGAAAATGGCCAATACGCGCAGCACAGCGACGTAGCCGAGCGCATTCAGAGGTGAGCCGCGCGTCGCGAGGAAGCCTCCGCCGAGCGAGCCTGCGATCGAGGCGACCATGCCAAACGTGCCGACGATGAGGCCAATCTCCGCGGCCTCCATGCCTTGATCGAGCAGCACCGGCTGAAAGACGGGATCGACGAGCGATTCGCCGAGTTTGTAGGTCGCGAGCAGCGCAATCACCCAGCCCGCGGTGGGCGTCGTGAGTGCCTCGCGAAGTCGACCGACGATCACCGTGATGGTCAGTTGCTCCGAGTGTGAACTGGCATGCTCCGAGTTCGAACTGGCACCTTCCAGATTGCCGATCTGTGCGTGCTTCTCTTCACGCATGAAGAGCGAGGTGACGAGCACCACGCCCACGACACTGGCCATCAAGAAGAAGATGCCCGACCAACCAAGGCCGAATCTCGCGCTCGCCCAGACGAGCAAGCCGCCGCCCATCAACATGCCGATCTTGTAGCCAACGACCTGCGTCGCATTGCCGATGCCGAGCTCACTCGCTCGGAGCACATCGACTGCCAGTCCGTCGACCGCAATGTCCATCGTCGCCGCGAAGAGGTTCATCAGGAGCACAAGCACGAGGATCGGCATCACGCCCTCGCTCAGCGGCAAGAAGGCACTGATCACCATCGCGAGAATCAAGAGCGCCTGCATGGGCAAGATCCACGAGCGACGCTTGCCGACCGAGGCACTCCAATGCTTGTCGACGAAGGGCGCCCACAAGGCCTTGAACGACCAGGGCAGTGCAAGTGCACTCGTGAGCGCGATGTGTGTCAGCGAGATGCCTTGCTGGCGAAGGAGCACCGCAAGCGCGTTGGCTTGAAAGCCAAAGGGCAGCCCCTGCACGAGGTAGAGCGAGGCGAGCCATGCGATGCGCGCGTAGGGAGGCATGCCGCATCCTAGGAGCCGGGCGGAAGTTGGTCACAAAAGGCCGTGACGTGAGCACCTCACCAGATCGATCCTCGCGCATGCGCGTCGAAGGCCTGACACCTCCGAGGATCCACACGTCTATGTCGTCATCCCTTCGCTCACGAACGCTCTTGGCCGCCGCGCTCACCTCCTGCGCACTCCTTGTACCGACGGAAAGTCAAGCATTCTGTGGCTTTTACGTCGGCGGGGCCGATCACTCGCTCTACGCGAATGCCACGATGGTCACGCTGATGCGCGATGGAAATCGCACCGTGCTCTCGATGCAGAACGACTATCAGGGCCCGCCCGAGGGCTTCGCGATGGTCGTGCCTGTGCCCGTCGTGCTGCACGAAGACGAGGTGCGAACGCTGCCGCGTGATCTCTTCGCGCGCATCGACACACTCGCTGCACCACGCCTCGTCGAGTACTGGGAGCACGACCCGTGTGCGCCTCAGGTTGAGTACATGAACTCCATGCCAGCAATGGCTGTCACGGAAGAATGCGAGAGTTCGGACAGCGGAGGCTCAAACGAAGACTTGCAGGTGCACATCGAGGCGCAGTTTGCGGTCGGCGAATACGACATCGTCATCCTCTCCGCGGGCGACTCCACAGGCCTTGAGACCTGGCTCCATCGCGAGCACTACAACATCCCCGAGGGCGCAGGCGCAGCGCTCCGTCCCTACGTCGAAGCGGGCACGAAATTCTTCGTCGCGCGTGTCGACCCAACACGCGTGACCTTCGAGAACGGGCGCGCGATCTTGAGCCCGCTGCGCTTTCACTACGACTCGCCGGAGTTCTGGCTTCCGGTGCGCTTGGGCCTGCTCAGCTCCGCCGGTACGCAAGACCTCATCGTGCACATCCTCGCGCGCAATCAGCGCTTTGAAGTGGCCAACTACGCGAACGTGACGATCCCGACGAACCTGCGCGTCGTCGATGCCGTGCGCGATGAGTTCGGCGGTTTCTATGAGTACGTCTTTCGCGAGACCATCGCCCACAACCCGCGCACGGTTGTGACGGAATACGCCTGGGATGCACAGAGCTGCGACCCCTGCCCTGGCCCCACGCTCACACCCGAAGACATCACCACGCTCGGCGCCGATGTGATCGCCGACCACACGCCCTACGGCTTCACACTCACGCGTCTTCACTACCGCTACAGCCCCGAGGATTTGAACGAGGACCTCGTCTTCCGCACGGCAGGCCCCATCGAGGGCGGGCGCGGCATCCCCGACGCCGAGGGTGTGATGACGCAGGGCGCATCCATATCGCAATATGGTGGAAATAGCTTTCCCGCGAGGGAAACCAGCAACAGATTCCAAGGGCGCTACGTCATCCTCCATCCCTTCGAGGGTGCAGTGACCTGCGAGAGTCCGCAGCGTGGTCGCTGGGGCGGCCCTCCAGGGAGCTACGATGGAAGCCCGCCGAGCACGCAGGGCAGCTCCAACACGGCAATGGCAGGCGCCATCACAAGCGCACCGATGCAAGGTGAGGCGATGCTTCAGGGGCCTATCAATTGGCAGCAAGGCCAAGGCACGCAGCCTTCGACCTCGCTTGGCGGTGCGGTGCCACTCGCGCCACGCGGAGGCTGCGCGAGCTGCACGGCGAGCGATGCGCGTGGTGAGACGCTCGCCGCCCTCGGCATCCTCAGCCTGCTCGGAACCTTCGCGCTTCGTCGGCGTCGGAAGAGCGCATGAACAAGCGCGTCATCGACCTCGCACGCATGCTCCTGCTCGGCTCGATGCTGAGTGGATGCGCGGTGCTTGAGTCGCTGACGCATGACGAACCGAGTGCGCCTGAGACAGCACCGGCTCTGCCCGTGGCGGCTCCTGTTGCGGCAGGCCCGACGATTCGTCTGCCGCGCGATGAGGGCCCCTTCTATCCATCGCAGCT
>JBILQT010000199.1:0-13891 GCA_044373065.1 Sandaracinaceae bacterium | reverse complement strand
AGCGCGCTGTTTTGGATCCCATGAACGTGCGGTCGCGGTGCGCGGCGGGAGCTGTGTGTCTGCTGCGCGGTTTGGCGCGGTTGGCAGAGGCTCTTTGGCGGCTTCTGCTTGCTTCGGTGTGCGAGTTTGAGGCCTTCGGGGAGCCTTCGAGCGGCTTCCGGGAGGCCTCCTAAGTTGTTGGCAAAGTGGTAATACCACTTCCGAAAGCACGCTCTGACACCGGCCTGACACCGGTCACTCTGACACTTCCCCGCTGACACCGGCCACTCTCTGACACCGGCCACTTTCTGCCACTTCCCCGCTGACACCGGTCACTCTGCCACTTCCCCGCTCACACCGGTCACTCTGCCACTTCCCCGCTCACACCGGCCCCTCTGCCACTTCCCCGCTCACACCGGCCCCTCTGACACCGACCACTTGTGCTTCCCCTCGTGTCAGTGGCGGTGATGCCATCGGATGCTGTCATCGCACACGTTCGTCGCACCACGAAGGCGCGATACCAACACCGAGTCAGCTCACTCCGTGATGAGACCAGCCTCTTTGGCGATCTCCATCGCGACCGGCGCCACCGCCTCGTAGCCTTTGCGGTTGCAGGCGAGGATGCCGCGCTTGTTCTTCACCTCGGTGCCGACGTACTCGATCGAGTGGCCCGAGAGGTCGACGAAGATGCCACCCGCCGCGCGCAAGATGGCGTCGGGTGCGCATGCATCCCAGGCGCTCGTCTTGTCCGAGAGGTGCACGTAGAGGTCGGCGGCCCGCTCACCGAGGGCGCCTACTTTGAGGCCGACTGAGCCGCGCGGAATCTCTGTCTGGATGCCCAGACGCTCGACCAACTTGGCGGTGTGCTCGGAGCGATGCGAGCGCGAGACGATGAGGCGCATCTGCTTGGGGTCGGCGATGTCCGAGACCTTGAGGACGTAGGTCTTGTCGCCCGTCTCGTAGAACGCGCCGTCGCCGACGACGCCACGATAGAGCTTGTCTGCGGTGGGCTGAAAGACGACGCCAAGGCGCGCTTCACCGTCGACAGCGAGGCCGATCATCACGGCGAACTCACCATTCTTGGCGATGAACTCTTTGGTGCCGTCGAGCGGGTCGATGTACCAGCAGCGATTCGAGGTCGCACGGCTGCTTGGCGTCGCTGTCTCCTCGGCGATGATGTTGTCCGAGGGGAACATCTCGCGGATGCGGCCGACGAGGAATGCGTTGACGCGTGTGTCCGCTTCGGTGACCGGATCGTTCACGTCTTTGTAGCGGATGCCGAAGTCGGTCCCGTAGACGTCGAGCAGGATGGCGCCAGCTTCACGCGCCAGTTTGACAGCCTCGACGAGCTCACGATCCAACATCCCGGGAAAGTAGCGCGCGAAGTGAAGCGGTGGCGAGCGAAAGTTGGCGCATCGGTTGGAAGGAAAGGTGCCGTAGGCTTGCCGACATGGCGTTGCGACACTCTCGCTGGGTACTCTCGATTGCCCTCCTTCTCACGATCGGCTGCCCAGTGGTGCAAGGCATCGACGCCGCGATTCCCGATGCGCCAACAGGCGATTCAGGCCCGCCGTGCACGACGAATGAGGGCTGCGATGACGGCCTCTTCTGTAATGGCGCTGAGGTTTGCGAGGGAGGCCAATGCGTTGCGGGCAACACGATGCGCTGCGATGATGGCGTCGCATGCACGCGTGATTTCTGCTCAGAAGAGGCGCGCGCCTGCCGCAGCACCGCGCCCGATGAGGATGGCGACGGAAGCGCGTCAGCAAGCTGCATGGATGCCCGTGGCGAGAGGCTCGGAGACGACTGCGATGATGCGGATGCATCGCGGAACCCCGGTGCGCTCGAGGTCTGCGATGCGACTGCGCGCGATGAGGATTGCGATGCAACAACGCTCGGCGGCGTCGACAGCGATGGGGATGGATACGTCGATGCGCGCTGCTGCAACGGCACATCATGCGGCAACGATTGCAACGATGCGGTTCGTGGTGCGAGCCCGATGGGCACCGAAGTCTGCAATCACATCGACGATGACTGCGATGGACGCACGGACGAGGGCGCTCTTCAGGCCGTCTATCGCGACATGGATGGCGATGGTCGCGGTGCGCTCACGAGCGCGCTTGAGATGCGCTGTGCGAGCGACTCGGGCTACTCGGTCTACCGAGACGACTGCAACGACATGAGCCTCTCGCAGGCGCCCGGATTGCCCGAGGTCTGCGATGGCATCGACAACGATTGCAATATGATGATTGATGACCGCACGGCCGCGGCGCCTTGGTACTTCGATGGCGATGGCGACGGCTTTGGTGGAACCACTTCGGTCGTCTCGTGTGCACGTCCGGCGGGCGCGTATTCACTCCTCGGAACTGACTGCAACGATGCCGTCGCAGGCGTGAATCCTCGCGCTGCAGAGATCTGCAACGGTCGCGACGATGATTGCCGCGGAGGCGCAAATTTCCTTGTCGCAGAAGGCGATACGGAAGACGACGATGCCGATGGCGTGCCCGACGTGGCGTGCATGTTGACGGCGCGCGACTGCGATGACCGCGATGCTTCCAGCGCACCAGGAAGCGAAGAACTCTGCGACGGACGCGACAACGACTGCGACACGCGTGTCGATGAATCCGTGACGCGCCAAGTGTTCTTCCGCGATGGCGATGGCGATGGCTTTGGCGTCACGAGCGATGTTGTCGAATCCGGCTGCTATCCGCCCGCAGGAACCGTTGCGCGCGGTGGTGACTGTGACGACACCGATGCGATGCGAAGGCCCTTCGCGACGGAGCAATGCAACGGCATGCGCGAGGACGACGACTGCGATGGCGCTGTCGATGAATCCGCGAGCCTCGCGTGCGCGCTGCCCCACACGGTTCGCGGCTGTGTGGCGGGCTCCTGCCAGACGATCGCCTGCGAGGTGGGCTACTTCAACTGCAACATGGACCCGGCCGATGGTTGCGAGGCCTCGGAGGCCATCGTTGAAGACCCGCGCCTCTGCGGATGCACGGTATGCACAGGCACGCAGATTTGCTCGAGTGGCACGTGCGTGGTGCCGCCGTCGGCCGTGGCCACGACATCCACGGGCAACGAAAGGTTTCCTCTCATTGCAGGTGTTCCCGGCTCAACCGACTACATCGTCACAGGGATGATCTCTGCCGATACAACACTCGGCGGGCTCCCGATTGTGCGCGGATCATTCTTCGAGGCTGGCTTTGTTGCGCGCATGCGAGCCGACGGAACGGCCGCTTGGGTCTACCAACCAACGTTTGCCGGAGCGACCGTGGGGCAGGGTGGCGTGACCTTCCGTGGGCTCGTGGTGGACACTGCTGGCAACGCCTATCTCGCGGGTTCTGTATGTCGCTTTGACCTGATCGTGCGTTGGGCGAGTGGCGCCGAATCGGCAGGCGATGGAACGTGCGGCGCGTTCGTGGTTTCACTCGACGGAACGGGCGCGTTCCGTTGGCTTGCTGACTATCGAGGATCGGGTACCGAGGCGTGGCACGCGATTGCGCTGAGCCCCGACGAGTCACGCATTGCTGTCGCCGGATATGGCAATGGAACGGGCATGATCGGGAGCACACCGGTCGTCGGCCGACCGAACTACGGCTACCTCATGGCGACCTTGCCCGCCTCAAGCGCAGGCACGCTGAACACCTTCTCTTGGGCACACCAGGCTTGGGGCAACATCAACGGTGCAACGGGTCTGACGTTCGAACTCGACGATGCCGCGGTGGCGTTTGCGAGCGACAACAGCGTCTTCTTCGGCGGCACGGGGCGATGCGTCACTGGCGCATGTACTGATCGCCTCAACTTCGACATCCCCGGTGTGCCTTCATTCACCAATCAAGGCGGAACCATCGGCTTTGCGGTGCGTGTGAGCCCAAGCGGCGGACGCGGCTGGGAGGTGGCCTTCGACTCCACCGCTGACGACATCGTGCGCGACTTCACGCCCTCGTTCAGCGGGGCGAGCCTCTTCGTCGCAGCAGACGTCGGTACACGTGGATCGCTCTACGAGCTCAACGTGACCAACGGAATGCAGATTGGCTTCAACTCGATTGTCGGCGGCACGCGCTCGTCGATCACCACCGTGGTGGCAGACAGCACCGGGCCCGTCGTTGGCGGGTACTACGTGGGCGACGTGCGAGGATCGCTAGGCGCAGTTCCAGTCACGGCCGTCGAAACCGGCTTTGTTGCGCGCTTCACACCCAGAGCGGCCACGCCGTTCGTCGGTGCAGGGTCAGTATTGGTGCGCTCGATCGCGCTCGATCGCGATGGTCAAACACTGGTGGCCGGCGAGTTCCGAAGCGCCCTTTCGTTTAGCGGCTTCACGGTACCGGGCGACGCTTCACAGAACATCTTCTTCGGTCGTCTACGCCTCTGAAGCTCAGCGCGCAGCAGCGCCCCAGAAGCCGTGCACCACACGCTCGACAATGAGCGTTGGCGTTCCGGTTCGGACATCGATTCGCATCATCTCCCCGCCTGCGGTGAAGCCGAAGAGAAGGTCACCGCGCGGGGCCAGGCCCCAGATGTTTTGAAAGCCCGTCACGATGCCGATGGTCCGGCTTGGGCTTCCGTCGAGGGCGATCTCGACAAGCGTGTCGTCCTCGATTCCGCCTCCCGATGCGGTCGCCAAGAGGCGTGGTCCGATGAACGCGAGGTCACCGCTCGACGCGTAACCCATCGGGAAGTTGGCGACGAGCGTGGCGGTGCCGCGTGGGATGTCGAAGCGGTAGACGCCTGTATTGGCAGCGCCGTAGAGGGTTCCATCGGGCGCCGTGTCGAGGCCGTTGAACGCCGTGCTCACGGGCATGATCGTGGTGAACATCATCGTGTCGATGTCGACGCGCACGAGGTTGTCGCCGTCCGCGCCGTAGATGGTTCCGTCGGGTGCGAGCGCGATGTCTGTCATGCGCAGAGGCAAGCGACCGATGAGGCGCTCATCGCCACCAGGCAGATCGACTTCGTAGAGGTTGAACGAGTCGTGCACGAGCGCGCGTGCGAGGCAGCCGCGGTCGCCATCACAGCGAAAGCTCACCGGGCAGAGCGTGTCGTCGGGGGATGCAGCGCAGCGATCGCGCGCCTCATCGCAAATGTCGACGGTGCACATCACCGTGTCGTCGCAGACGCGTCCTGGAGACACGCAGCCAGCGGTGGTGGAGCACGTCTCTACGCCATTGCAGAAGAGCCCGTCATCGCAGCGCGAGGCCACGCCCGTGTGTGTGCAGCTGCCCGCGACGCAGCGATCGTCCGTGCAGTCGATCCGATCGCTACAGTCGCCATCGACACGACACTCAGGCGCGGCATCGGGCATGAACGCGTCGACCCGAGCATCGAAAGCGAAGGCGTCGACGCCCGCATCAAACGGGGGCCCTTGCTCTAACCCCGATTTGGCACCGCACGCGGGAAGCAGCGCGGAGGCAAGGCAGACGAACCAAGGGCTGATGCGTGCGGCGGACGACATGCGGCTTCATCGCACGACATGACGAAAGAGCGAAGTCCCGCTTCAGTCCTCAGCGCTTGTGCACTCGTACTCCACGCGACGCTCACGCACCGGAGCCGGAACGCGAGGCGTTGCGCCATTGCGCGTGGTGTCGAAGGGCTGGATGCCATCCGAGTTGGAGACCGAGGCTTGCCCTCCCTGCGGCACCTCCGAGTTGGTCATCCCCGGCAGCACAGCACTGGTGCGCGAGGACTGATCATCGGCCAAGCGCTGCACGGCCTCATTGCCCGTGACGACCTGCTCTTCACGCATCGCAACCGTGTAGACGCCATCGGCCGTCACACGAAATCCAGACGCGCCACAGTGCTCACGCATCAAGCGTTGCGCCTCAGCCATGCCGTCACCGTCGAGCGCAATGAGGCCTCCCTGAGGGTCGCGTACGACGTAGCGCGCGGCGCCGCTGCAGGCGGAGATGAGGAGGCAGAGGAGGCATGGAAAAAGGCGCACGCAGTCAGCATGGGAGTGCGGAGAGGGGCGAGCAATCAAACGCTTTCAAACGCGGCTTGCAACGAGGAAGAAAGCGCGTGGAGGTGAGAGCGGCTAACGTGCTTTTGCATGGCCGAGAATCACGAGCGAATCGTCTGGAGCCCACCCTCACACGGTGTTGTGGTGATAGGTGATGTGCTTGTGCAGCTCTGGGAGCTGGCGTCTCCGACCGAGGCGTTTCGCTCCATCCTCTCGTGGTGCGAGCTGCGCAAAGAACGCCAACCGTCCGCGCCGCTTTGGATGATCACCATCGTGGGCGAGAATTCGACCATGCCCGATGCACAGGCACGCAGCATTGCGGCGGAGTTCCCGCGCTTCTTCAACGAGTTCGTGATGGTTGTCGAAGGTTCTGGGTTTCGCGCGTCCGTCGTTCGCTCGGTGCTCGCTGGGATGAGCATGCTCGCCCCACGTCGCACAGCGCCGCACATCGTTGATGGGCTCTCACACGGAGCGCTGTTGCTCGCGTCGCTCAGCCAAGGTGCGATCAGCCCAAACGCCTTGGGCACAGACATCGGCCAAATCCGACAAGCGCTACGTAGCGCTCAATAGCAGAGCGTTGTGCAGCCCACGCGCCCTGTGCGGTTGCAGGCCTCGCCACCCGTGGCGGTGCGAATCGGTGTCCAAGCGTCGCTCGCGAAGTCGAAGCCGACGACGTCGTTGACGATGCCGCAGTCGGTCTTGCCTCCGAAGACAAACGCGCGTGTCTCGCTCTGCACGGCGACGAACGAGTAGCGCCGCTCGGGTGCGCCTTCCTCGGGTGCGGTGAAATCCGCCGGGAACATGCACATGCCGGAGGCCGCGTTGTCGTAGGTATCGCCAGGCCGCACTCGGCTCCACACGCGCGTGGCGAGGTCGAGGGCGTAGACGTCGTTGCGGTTGCCGAGGTTTGTCCCGTCGTGACCGAACGCGATCAACATGCGGTGATGATCGGCATCGTAAAAGGCCTCTGCACCAAAGCGTTCCACGGGCACATCGCCGCTTGTCTCGACGAGTGACCAGGTGTTGCTCGCGAGGTCAAAGACGTACGTGTCGTTCATGAACGGCCCGTCAAAATTCGGCGTGCCGCCGAAGACGTAGAGGCTGTCTTCACTCGCCGTGGTGACGTGCGTGCTTGCGTGAAAGAGCCGTGCGGGCGGGCCATCGATCTCAAGCTGCGTCCAAGCACCCGTCTCCATGTCGAGTGCCCAGGTATCGCCGAGGCCCGTGAGTGTGAGCCCGCTCGTGGAGCTGTTGCCGCCAAAGAGGATCACGCGATGACGGGGCGCATCGTATTGGATGATCGCACTCGATCGCGTCGAGGGTGCGGTGCCTGTGGTGACGAGCTGCGTCCACGTGTCGCTCGCGAGATCGAACGTCCACACGTCGTTGAAATTGACGTAGCTGCCAAAGCCGCCGCTCATGCGCTGACGGCCTCCAAACAAGACCATGCGGTTGTGCGTTGTATCGAGCGTCGTCGACTGCCGTGCGCGAATGCCAGGTCCGCCCTCCGGCGTGAGCCGCTCCCAATTGTTGCAGTCGAGATGAAACGCCCACATCTCATCGATGAGGTTGTACATCGGCATGCAATTCACCGGCGCCGCTGTGTTGCCACCGACCATCACGAGTCGATTGCGCGCCGCATCGAAGACGCCGCTCAGCTCTCCGCGTGGGCTCGGTGTCTCTGTCGGGCGCCCCGTGCAATCGACGGCCGCGGCATCCGGCGTGGGCCTTCCAGCATCGCCACGCGCATCGCTTTGCACCGCCGTTGTGGGGTCGCATGCGGCAACGAAAAGGCTTGCGGAGAGAGCGGATGCGAGACGCTTAGAAGACATGATGGTGGCGAGACTGCTACGAAAGAACGCGTGACGCATCTTCGCCGAAGGCTCTTCCTCACTGCGCTCGCGCTCGCCCCTCTCGCCGAAGGCTGCACAGGCGCGGGCGTCTCGAACGCGGATGCATCGGGCGTCGATGCAGGCTGCACACGCCCTCCGAACATCACGCTCGGAACTGGCACGGCGAACTACGAGGCCCTCGCTGAAGGTGCAGACATCGAGCTCATTCACGGCCCTCAAGGTGGCTACCACCTCTGGGTCACGGCGAACTTCGCGCTGAGTACCTCGCCCTCGGAACGCTACATCGACTTTGTCGCGCGACGCGAAGACGGGACGATGCTGGGCAGCTCACGCATCATGATGAGCGAGGCGCGTCTCACGCGAACCCCATGCGGTTGGTTTCGCGGCGGTGATTTCGTCGTGCTTGAGGCCCTGCCGGCGGAGGTCACGAACACCAACGTCAACGTCACGGTGCGCATCCTTGAGCGCGACCTCTCCACGGTCGTCAGCGACCAGCGTCGCGTGCACATCGTTGATCTTGAGCCGTGATCACGGTGCCATTGCAGCGGCTTGTCGCTGCGCGAAGGCGCTCGGAGTCAGCCCCACCACAGCCTTGAAATCCCGCGCAAAATGGGCCTGATCTGTGTAGCCAAGGTCAGCCGCCAGGGAGGCGAGAGGGCGCGGGCCCTGGGCCAGGAGCGCCGCAGCCTCCTGCACGCGCACCCGCCGAATGATCCACTTCGGAGGCACGCCGATGTAGCGCTCCGTGATGCGCTGAAGCGTGCGCGCATCATTCTTGAACGATCGTTCAAGATCTCTCACCTGCGTGAGCAGCGGTGTGTTCGCGACGTACTCGACCAAGGTGCGCGCCAGACGTGCCTCGGCGGGCAGAGGGCCAAGGTGCTCGGTGAGACAGGCGAGAAAAGGCGCGTAGGCGAGCGCATCTTCTTTGTGCGCAAAGACCGACTCTTCGAGCGCCCGAGCATCGATCGGAAAGACCTCTTCCAGCGGCGCGCTGCGATTGCGAAACTTCGTCGCTGAAACGGACGTGAAGGCTGCGACGGCCCCTGGCCAGAGCTTCACCGCGAGGATGCGACCCCTGCCCTCAAGGAGACGTGAGAAGCGCTGCACGTGCACGCCCACCACACGCGAAAGACCGCGCTCCATCACAATGTGGATCGTCGGGTCGGAGAGTGTCTCGGTGCGATGCGGAGCTTGATCGCGAAGGTCCCACGAGGTCGTCCACAAACCATCGACCACATGCGCGAGGTGCTCGGGCGGCGCGTAGAAAGACACATCGATGCGCTTGCCGCTCTTTGGGTCGGAGACGACCACACGGTTCGCTCTCGCAGCATGACGAAGCGAGCTCTGTCGCGTTTGTTCAAGCCGTGATTTGGTCTCCGTGCTCATGTCGCATCCTCTCACGCAGCGTGCGTGCAAAGGAGTCAGCCAATGCAAGACGTTCAGATCAAGCGCATCTCGGAAATCCCCGCCTACGAAGGCGAATACGCGATCCCTGGCATTCAGTTTCGCTACGCCGCCAAATCCCTCGGTGTGAGTGCTTGGGGCATGAACGTGCTGGAGATAGGTCCCCACAACGAAGGTTGCCCCGAGCACGATCATGTCGGCGATGGGCAAGAGGAGGTCTACGTCATCCTGCGTGGTGGAGGCGTCATCCTCATCGATGAGAAAGAGCGCATGCCGATCGAAGAGGGAATGCTCGTTCGCGTCGGCCCGAACACCAAGCGCAAGCTCTTGCCCGATGCGCGCGGCATGCAGGTGCTCGCGATCGGCGGCACGCCCGGCCAAGCCTTCAAGTCGATGCTTGGATAGTACATATAATGATATGATTTAGTTCATATCGTCGAGAAGGAAGGGATAGCTCACGAGGGTTGGGCCTTCACTGCTTGGGAAGCTCCACCGACGTGAGGCTTGTGCGATGCAGGCGCCGACCTCTGTGAGCGTGGCGTCACCCTCCATGTCTGAGCTTTGTACGGTGCCTGTGGCGCTGATCATGAATCGCACGGAAACACGGCCTTCGAGATTCGGGCGACGCAAGAGCGCATCCTCGTAGCAAGAGCGCACTTCGTTGATGTGCCTACGGACTGCGCGGCGGATCTGATCGGCCGAGAGGCCGCCCGACGAGGCAACGCTGAGCGTGCGAACTTGCGGCAGGTGCGACTCGCGTATCCCTTGAGGGCGCGGTGAGAGTCCCGCCTTTGCGGTGGTTCCGCTGTGCCCGAAGCCACGACCAAAGTCTCTGAAGTCCGCGCATCCACAGAGGCTGCCGGACCCTGTGCCGCCAAGCGGAATGGCATCCTCTCCACAGTGCTCGCCCACGCACGACCCGCGGCCATGACCGTTCATGTTGAGGCCGCCAAAGCCAGTGCCGAGCATGCCCGCGGCATCCCACTGAAGGCCAGGTCCCCCTGTTCCGTCAGCGCGTTCAGGGTTGCCAAGCGCGCTCCATTCATCGCCCATGATGTTCGCGAGCGAGCCGGAGAGTTGGCGGAGCACGCCCGAGTTGCGCACTTGCTCCTGCGTGAGTGGAACGTTCGTATGCAGTGAGCCGCGCTGCGCAGCACCCTCGCGACCCTGGCCTCGAGATACGGAGACCGAAGCCACGACTGGCGCTGTGCTCGCCTCGCGATCGCGCGGTGCATTCCCAGGGTGGTAGTCGAACTCCTCCGGCACATGCTCCGGCTGCGTGAGAAGCGCGCTCACATACCGCAGGCGGCTCTCGTCGCGATCGAGCTGCAATGCCGCAGCGTTGGGTGGTGCCAAGAACGAGAGGCCGAGAAAGACAGCGTGAACCGCAAGGGTCGCCGCGATGCAGCCGAGGGCATTCGGCTCTAGCCAAGCGCCGCGTCCCACCTTTGATTTCAACGCGGCACTCGGGCGCACGAAGAACGAGAAGCGATCGAGATGCACCTCCACGTCCTGTCCTTCCCTGAGCATCGAGCATGGAGCGTCGAGGCCTGCGCAGGTCGCACCTGGTGGAAGCGCAAAGACAAAACCCGCCGTGTCGCGCCGAACGAGACAGAAGCGCTCTTGGCTCCATGCGGCACTGATCGCATGGGGCAAGACAAAGCGCTGTCCGCTGCCAATCCAGAGCGAAGCCCCAGGCCTGCTGTCGACGTGCTCCACATCGAGCACCTGTGCTTGGCCCTCGCCATCACGCCAGACAAAGACGACCTCAACCAAACCGGGCGCTCCTGCATGCATGGAAGAAAGACAAAGCGCGCGCGGAGAGGTTCCTTCAGAACGACAAAAGGGAGCCGAAGCTCCCTCGATTGCCATATGTTTTAGTTTATTTTGAATTCATATCCAGATATGATTCACTGCGCGCTTTGAAGGACGAAGGGGTAGGTCACCAGGGTGGGCCCGCTGCTGCTCGGGAAGCTCCAACGGCGCATCGCCTGGGAGACACACGAGCCCACATCGCCGGTTGCACCGGAGGAATCCGCGACCGTCGACATGCCCACTGCGCCGTTGGCGTTAACCATGAAACGCACCGAAACACGGCCTTCCAGGTCGGGGCGGCTCATCAACTCTTGCTCGTAGCAGAAGCGAACCTCGTTGATGTGCTGGCGAATCGTGCGGCGCACCTGCTCGCGTGAGAGGCCACCGCTAGTCTCCGCAACACCCTCGCGAAGCGTTCCTGGCACGCGACTACGACGTGTGTTGTCCAGCTGCACGCCGCCGCCCGGTCCGTCACCGATGGGGCCATGCGTGCCGAGTTCACCCTGTGCGATCGTGCCGTCACCGCAATGCTCGCCGGTGCAGGTGCCGCGACCCGGTCCATTCATGTTGAGGCCGCCCCAACCGCCGACACCCGGGCCGCCGATGAGGTGCTCAAAGCCAGGTCCGCCTGCGCCATCGATCATGTCGGGGTTGCCGAAAGGCGAGTCGCTTCCGGCCATGTCGGCAAGGCCTCCGGAGAGCTGCGCGAGCACGCCCATCGAGAGCACGTTGTCGCGTGTGACGGTGACGGGATGCTCGCTGCGTCGTGACGATCCATCGCGACGACCTGGGCCGCCCGAGATGTGCACTTCCGGTGTCTCGTTGCCTGCACCCGCAGCCGCATCGGGCTCCGTCGCGCCTTGTCCTGCATTGCCCTGGCTCTGCTGGATCTGAAGCTCCTCGCGCTCCTCTTCGATCGCCGCGAGCGTGGCCTGGATGTAGCGACGATCGTTGTGGTTGATGTCGAGGTTGAGGGCCGAGGCATTCGGCGGGACGAAGAAGAACGTACCGACAAAGGCAGCATGCGCAGCGAAGGCAGCGAGGCCCCAGCGTGCAGCGCGCAAGTCCATCAGAGGTCCGCGATCGATCGCCTTCTCCGGTGCCGCACCAGGCCGCACGAAGAACGAGAACTCGCCGAGCTGCACATCCGCAACGTGATCCATCGTGAGCACGATGCTGCGCGTCGTCTCGATCAGCGCACCGAGCTCCACAGGCTGCCCTTTGAGCGAGAGCGAGACCGTCGCAGCCTCCGGAAGACGAAGGACGAAGTGCTCGCCCTCTTGGCGCACAAGGCAATGACGCTCCTCTGCGCCGAGCAACATGGCCGTCTCACTCGGGAGCATGAAGCGCTGACCCTTCGAGCCAATCCAGACCGCGGGGCACTGCGCACCATCGACAAGCTCGGCATCGATCACCGCGCGCAGGCCCTCCGCATCGCGCCAGGCGAACACCACTTCTACCGAACCGACCGTCGTCTCGAGATTGCTCATGGCTGCTCCTCGGCGCGCGTGCGCCATCACAAGCGCACGGTGTGCGCGTTGACCTGGGACGGCGTTCCGAGAGCACCTCGCTCTCGCATCGCATCGTCCACGTAGGAGAAGACAGCAGCCTACGGAGCAGGTTCCAAAAAAAGTTGGCCCGGCGCGTAGTGTTTGCGAAACGCCTTGTTTTAAGGGCTGAAACCGATCCAAGCGTGCATGGCGATCGTTCGGCCAATCCACTCGGCGCGCGCCTCGTCGATCACGGTCTGCGTCAGTTCGATGCGTGCGACGCCGCGGTTTGCAGCCGAGATCCACATCGAGACGCGCCCCTCTTCTGCGCGGCAATCGACAAGCGCAATCGCGTCGATGTCTGTGCGCAACGCGGCCACTGCGGCATCAAGCTCGTCACGCTCGAAGAGGAGAAAGTTGCGATCATCATCGCCATGGCCCGCAAGGTCGCGAATGCGATCGCTGCCCAGGCGATGAAGGTTCGTGTCTGCGTCGCGACCGCGAAAGACACGCTGCACATTGCGCATGCAATCGGGCTGCGTGCCGCGCGGAGACATGTTGACGAGCAAGAGCTCGATGGGCCTGTCACCCGCACGTGCAGGCAACGTGGTGAGCGACATCAGTGCACCCGCGCATGCGAGCGCGATGCATGCGAAGCGCTTCATGTGCGTGCCTCCGCGCGAAGGAGGGAGAGGAACCATCCCGACCACACATCCTCCGCGTTGCGCCATGCGGAGACGTCATCGACGATCGAGCGAAAGAAGGGCGCTTGCTCGCCGTGACGATAGAGCAGGACACCCGCGATGCCGCGCGTTGCAAGCTGCCCATCGTTGAGCTCACGCGGCGGTGGAATGCGCAGAACAATCACATTCGACGCTGCCGCCAGGGACGAAGGAATCGCGATGTTGGCCTCGGCCTCGGGCGACTCAAGCTGAGGCAGAACAAACGCGGCCTCTTCTTCACTCGCGTCGCGATGACCGATGTCGTAACCGCGCATATGAAGGCGCTCGCTGATGACCGTGACGATGCGCTGCTCGGAGCGCAAGAGTGGCTCCTCGTGAACGACGAGCATGATCACATCGTGCGTGCCGAAATCCTCTTCGGCGTTCGCATCGCCCTCGTCCTCGTTCTCGTCCTCTTCCTCCTCGACCACGTCGACGCTCGGAGGCGCGACCTCGATGGGTGTTTGCACGGGTTCGGACTGAGGTGTTTCCGCCTCGCTCGAACCACAACCAACAAGGAGCACAAGGGCTGTTGTCCACCAGCGCATGCCGCTCTCTACCCATCGACACCACATCGGCAAGCACGACCTCTCTTGCATGCGCAAGGAGCGCCGTTTTCGACACCCAAAGCGAGCCAAAACTTGCAAGTACGCTAGCTAGGGCGTG
>JBILQT010000551.1:0-3156 GCA_044373065.1 Sandaracinaceae bacterium | reverse complement strand
GTTGAAGGTGCGGTGACTCGTCTCGCCCTGAAGGCGGACATCGCAATGCGCGCGCTGCGGGTCGTCCGCTGCGCAGGCGCCCTCAAGGCCAAGCGCATCCAGCTCGGTGCGCATCGCAGCGAGGTAGCGTGGCTGACCCGCAGGCACCTCACCCACCTCGTGCGTGGGAGCATCTTCCGTCCCGGGGCCAGCCACCGCGGGCACGGCCTGATCTGCGGCGGTGGCTGTCGCGTCTTGCGCGAAGACGGAGGTGTCAGCGGAGAGGCGCCCGATGCCAAAGGCAGCCAGGGCAAGGAGCAACGTGAGCCATGCATGTCGACGCATGGCGCCTACGTCGCACGGACACGTGCTCCTTACAAGACCGACGCTCAGCGGACCTGAACGCCAAGCTCAGCGAGCGCGCGCTGCACGGTGTTCCGATCGACTGCGCCCGCAGGCGCGACTTCGAGGTAGCGGCGGTAGTGCTCGATCGCGCCGCTGCGCTCGCCACTCAGCTGCATCGCCTCGCCAAGGACGCGGTGTGCGTCGGGCAACCACGGGTTCACCTGACCTGGAGGTGCCGATTCGCCCAAGGTCGTGGCGCGGGTGAGCGATTGAATCGCGGCGCTCGTCTGTGAGGCATCGAGCTGCAGGCGACCGAGACGGAACCACCAATCGGCGCGTGCTGCATCGGCCTCCAGTGCGCGCTGGTAGGCGGCGATGGCTGCGGGGAGCTGGCGCAGTTGGTCGTGACACTCGCCGATGCCTGCGTAGGCCTCGAAGCGGCCAGGCTTGAGCGTCAGCGCCTGCTGGAAGTCCGCGAGCGCGTCTTGGACAGCACCCGTGCGAAGACGAACCTGCCCACGCAGCCAGAACGCATCACCCAGCGTTGGATCGCGCTCAAGTGCTTGTTGGATGCGCTCCAGCGCGCGCCCGAGGTTGCCTGACTCAAGCGCGGCCCAGCCTGCGTAGAGTCGGAACTCGGCGGGTGTGCCGTCGAGCGTGATCGCGCGCTCCAGATGCGAGAGCGCGTCGGGGAGATTGCCGCGCGCGAACGCGATGCGTCCGATGAAGAACTCGGCCTCGCCCGACTGCGGCAGTGCGGCTTGCACGCGGGCCAAAAGCTCCTCGGCGTGCTCCAAGTTTCCAGCCGAGACCTCGGCTGCGCCCAGGCGCAAGATCAGATCGGGAGCATCGGGGCGCTCCTCCAGGGCGCGCGTGTAGAACTCGACGGCGCGTCCTGCATCGCCACGGGCCTCGAAGACAAGACCGCGCTCCAGCGCGAGGCCTGGGTAGCCGATGTCGAGGCCAGCGAGGCGCTCAAACTCAGTGCTTGCGGCATCGAGACGGCCGAGGCGTCGAAGCGAGGTGGCCAATCCAAAGAGTGCGTGTGTGTCGCCCGCATCGAGCTCAAGGGCGCGTCGGTACTCCGTCACCGCGGCATCGAGCGCGCCACGCTGCACTTCGAGGTCACCCAGCTGTCGACGCATGCTGGCGCTCTCGGGGACATGGGCGCGCGCATCGTCGAGCACGGCCTGGGCATCGGAGGGGCGCTCCCGTGTTGCGTAGAGGCTCGCAAGGGCAACATAGCCATCGAACGTGGTGGGCGTGATGGAGATGCACTCGCGGTACTCCACCTCGGCAGCGTCCGAGTGGCCCAGTGCCTCTTCTGCGCGACCGAACCAGAGGCGCACCTCGGGGTCGTTGGCGCGCGTTGTTGCGAGGGCGGCCAGGCTGGCGCGTGCCTCCTGGTCGTTTCCAGCGCGCATGTGCGCGCGTGCGGCCCCGAGCGTGGCCTCATCACGTGCCGATCGGCCTGTCGAGGTGGTGACCTCGGCCGCATCCTCGCGACCGAGGACCAACTCGAAGCGAGCAAGAGCTTCGGCGGCCCGATCCTGGCTCAAGAACATGCGACCTGCGCCGAGCAGGGCATCGGGGTTCGTCGTTCCGAGGTCGTTCGCGGCCTGATACGCGTCGAGGGCCTGGCTGAGGCGACCACGGGTCTCGTGTACCTCGCCGAGCAACACCAGCGCGCGGGCGCGCTCCTCGGTCGTGGTGTGCAGCGCCGTGTCACCCACGGGCACCTCGCCCACGGCCTCACGCAGGGGCTCAAGCGCCGCATCGGCATCACCGCTGCGAAGGGCCAGGCGTGCTCGCTCGATGCGCGCATCAAAGTGGCGTGGGTTCAGCACCAGCGTCGCGTCGATCGCGGCAGTCAGCGGGGCGGTATCCACGGGCGCGGCAGGCACCTCCGGCGCCTCTTCTGTCAGCGCGGCCATGCGCGCAGCCTCGGCGCGTCCGAGCAAGGCGCGGGCAATGCCCCACTGCGCCCTAGCGCCACCATTCTTCTGCAGCGCGGCGGCAAACGAGGCGTCGGCCACATCGAAATCACCAGACGCCAGCGCGGCTTCGCCTCGTACGATGTCGACGAAGGGGTCGGTCGGAGACTCAGCTGCCGCCGTCGTCAGAAGGAGCGACGTTCCCGCTGCGTTGTTCATACGCAGTTGGTCTGCCGCGAACGCCAACGCCGAGGCTGCGCTGCCAGGCTCACGCGTCTCGAGGCGCTGCTTGAGTGCCGCGGCACGTGGGGCGCAGCCCAGGTCATCCCCGAAGCGGAGCGCGTAGAGCGACTCAATCAGCAAGCTGCGGCGCAGCAGCGCGCGGTTCAGGTAGGTGTCGCGACGGAGGTTGGCCAGCTCTTCCACGGCCGTCCGTGACTCGCTTGAGGTGTCCGCCAGGAGCGCTGCATTCGCGTGCTCAATGATGGCGTTGACCTGCGTGGCATCTCCCGCGGCTGGGAGGAATTCCTCGATGGCGTAGAGGCCAAAAGGGCCCATCGAGGTCAAGGAAAGCGCGCCGCCGCCAAGGCCCACAAGGCCAAGTGTTCCGAGCGCGAGCGGGAGCACCAGGCTGCGCTTGGGCTTGGCATCGGTCTTTGCGGCTTTGCTCGGCGTCGCCGAGGCCTTCTCGGGGATCGCACGCAAGTCGGCGGCGGCATTCGCGCGCTCTTGCGGGATGTCCGCGAATTCCATGTCGTCTTTCGCGGAGCCGCCGAGGTCGCCGAGATCGATCTCGCCGTGGCCTGCACCTCCGCCACCGAGATCAAGGTCGGCCGTCAGCTCAGAGGTGGGCAAGCGTCGCGCTTTGGGCCCAACAGGCTGAAGATCGAGCCCGCCG
>JBILQT010000198.1:0-13990 GCA_044373065.1 Sandaracinaceae bacterium | reverse complement strand
TCGTGCGCTCGATCCGCGTCGCACAGCTTCTGGGCTTCACGCTCGCCGAGATCAAAGGGCAGATGGGCCAGTGGGAGAAGCTCAGCCCCGCAAAGCGCATCCGCTTCATGGAGGAGAAGCTTGAGGTCGTCGACGCACGCATGGCCGAGCTGAAGGAGATGCGCTCCTACCTTGAGGAGAAGGTCGCGTGGATGCGCGCAGGGCAGGGCGGCGTCCCCAAGCGTCTCGAAGAGGCGGCGCGTGCCAAGAAGCGCGTGCGGTAGGTATGATCGAAATCATATTGCAATCTTATGCGAGCAATATCGCGTCGTTCTCGCCGCGCGAGCATTTCGAAAGGCGTTAACGTCGACGCATGAGCGAAACACGCACGGTTGAGTTCTTCTACGACATCGGGTCTCCCTACTCGTACCTCGCGGCCACGCAGATGGATGCACTCGCAGCGCGGACGAACGCGACCATCCATTGGCGGCCTTTCTTGCTCGGAGGCGTCTTCAAATCGTCGGGCAATGAGGCGCCTGCGCGCGTCGCGAACAAGGCCGTGTGGATGCTCGGAGATTTGCAGCGCTGGGCAGCGCTCTATGGCGTTCCGTTTCGCATGTCGTCGCGCTTTCCGCTCAACACATTGCTGACGCAGCGCGCGCTGGTGGCGGCCGATCGCGTGCTTGGACATGCGGCACAGAAGCAGCTCGCGAAGGCGCTCTACAAGGCCTATTGGGTCGAGGATCGCGATGTGAGTGCGCGCGAGGTCATTCTTGGAATCGCAGCCGAGCAGCTCCTCGACAAGGATGCGCTCGATGCAGCGATCGATGCGCCAGAGACCAAGGATGGGCTGAGGCGCGTGACGGAGGAGTCGGTGCAGCGCGGCGCGTTTGGTGCGCCTGCATTCTTTGTCGAAGAGACGCTCTTCTGGGGCAACGACCGTCTCGTCTTGCTTGAGGCGATGCTCACCAAGGGCGCGTAACGAGCGCGTTAACGGCGCGTTACGAACGCATTCAGACGAGCGAAAGGCGTGACCGCGCTCGGCGTTGCGTCTTACAAGAGCGCTCATGCGCGCCGCCATTTCACGCTCAGGGTCTCAACCCCTCGAGATCATCGAGATCCCCTCACGCCCGATTCGTGCGCATGAGATTCGCGTGAAGGTGCATGCGATCGGCGTGAACCCCGTCGACTGGAAGATGCGCGAGGGTGGGCCGCTGCGGATGATGCGTGCGCTCGTGGGGCCCTTTGGTCCCTTCGTCGTGGGGCAGGATTTTGCGGGCGAGGTGATCGAGCTCGGCGCGAAGGTGACTGAGCTGAAGCTCGGCGAGAGGGTCGTCGGCGGGACAAATTTTTCGCGCAACCAGCAGGGCGCCTATGCCGAAGAAGTGATCGTGCAGCGCGATCAAGTCGCTGTGCTGCCAAGCAGCGTGAGCTACGAGCAGGCCGCTGCGCTGCCCGTGCCTGCATCGACTGCGTGGATTGCACTGAAGGAGCATCAGTCGATTGGCCCGGGGCAAAAAGTGCTCGTGCTCGGAGCCTCGGGAGGCGTGGGCCTTGCGACGATTCAGCTCGCCAAGATGCTCGGCGCAGAGGCGTTTGGTGTGTGCTCGACGCGCAATGTCGCGCTTGTCGAATCCTCGGGCGCCAAGGCGATCGACTACACCAAGGGTGACCCGCTTGAGGCCGCGAAGGCATTCGGGCCCTTTGATCTGATCCTGCATGCGATCGGCACCTCGACGTATCCGCTCGCGGCGTGTCGTGCGCTGCTCACCCCGAAGGGCATCGTCGATCTTGTGGTCGTGGAGCCCGGCGATGTCTTCGCGCTCGCGACGAGCAAGAACGTCAACACGCTGCTCGGTGTGCCGACGCGTGCGCGCCTTGAGCCTGTGGTGCTCGCTGTCTCGCAGGGTGCCTACAAGCCGCTCATCGAAGAGCGCTTCTCCTTGGCGGATGCAGAGAAGGCGCATGTGCGATCCAAGAGCGGCAAGGTCGTGGGGAAGCTCATCGTTCTTCCGCAATAACGCGCGGACGCGCAGTTGAATTCGCTAGCATGGGCGGATGCTTCGCCGTTGCTTTGCCGTTGCTTCGCTGGCCCTTCCACTCGTCGCTTGCAGCTCGGAGGGCTTGAGCACCGAGGCCGTTGTCTACGGCGCCGATGATCGCCATGAGCTCTACGAGGAGACGAGCAGCACGTTTCGAAGCCTCGCGCAGAACGCGATTGCGATGCAGATCGATACGAGCTGGCTCGACGAGTCCAATGCCTCGAATGTGCGGATCACCTACGGGCGCAGGCTTCAAGAAGCGCAGAACCTCTGCCCCGGTGTTCGCTATGCGAATCAGATCGAGCCGGGCACGTGCTCGGGCACGCTGATCGATGCACGCCACATCCTCACGGCCGGTCATTGCGTCGATGCGGGAAGCGATTGTGGGCCTGATGCCGCGTGGGTTTTCGGCTTTGCGTACGCGTCCGCCGGAACGCTCCAAACGATGACGTCGAACGATGTCTATCGGTGCACACGCGTGATCGCGATGCGTCAGGACGCGGATGTGGACCATGCCGTGGTGGAGCTCGATCGCGATGTGGTCGGCCACACGCCGGCCTCGCTTCGGCCGCTCAGCGGAGGCCTCGCTGTTGGCGCGAACATCTCACTGCTCGGCTTCCCCAATGGCATCCCGCTCAAGATCGATCGCAACGGCACCGTGAGCCGTTCCGAGGCGCTCTCGTTTCGCGCCTACGTCGATGCCTTTCGAGGCAACTCGGGCTCGGGCGTGTTCAATGAGTCTGCAGAGCTCGTGGGGTTGCTCGACTCGGGCAATGACGATTGGGTGATGAGCGGCAGCTGCTTTGTGGGCAACGTCGAAGACCCCTCGATGACCTCGGGTGAGGGGCTCACCTACTTGCGGCCCGCGCTCGAGGCCTTCTGCGCGACACCGGGGCTCGTCTCCCCCGTCTGCGATTGCGGCGGCATGCCCTGCGTCACGCGCCCCACGGGCGATGTCTGCGCGGATGCGACGGCACTCGATGCGCGCACGGGCACCACCACGCTCACGCTCGGCGGTTACGCCCCGGACACGATGGGTTCGTGTGGCGGCAACGGCCCCGATCGCGTCTACACGTTCACGCTCCCTTCTCGCGCGAGGGTCTCGATCGAGGCACGCGGAGCCGACCCCCTGCTCTACCTGCGACGCGGATGCGAAGGCGCGGAGGTCGCCTGCAACGACGACATCGCACGCGACAACCGCAACGCGCGCATCGAGGCCACACTCGAAGCAGGGGCCTACACCGTCTTTGTCGATGCCTACGACAGCAGCACAACCGACGTCACGCTCGACGTCACGGTCACCTACGACACGATGCTCGATGCGGGCGCGCCTCCCGACGCAGGCCCCGCAGGTGCTGCGGACGCAGCAGCGTTCTCGACCAGCGATGCCCAAGCGAGCGGGAGCGACGCAGGGTTGGCACCCCCTGCGAGCGGCTGTGCATGTCACGTCGGAGCCTCGTCTCATGCCTCGTGGGCGACGTGGCTCAGCCTCACCGCACTTGTCTTCGGCATGACGCGCCGCGTCCGAAAACGAGTGTAATCGTCGAGTTCTGGAAACTCTTTCACCGCTTCTGTACCGTCGACGAAAAGACCGAGGAATGACGATGAACCAAAAGCGAAACCCGATGGCGACGATGCAAGTGGCCGTGACTCCGGGCTCGTTGCCAACAGCGCAGGGCAATCGGCGCGGTGTGCTCGTGATCCTCTCCGGCGCGCGCCCTGGTCGCACGGTCGTCATCACCGAGGGCCAAGACTTCATCGTCGGCCGCACAAGCGAGGCCACCTACGCCGTCGATGATGAGTCGCTCTCGCGCAGGCATGTTCGCTTCTTCGCCATTGCGGGTCGCTATGCCGTCGAAGATCTGAAGAGCACCAACGGCACCTTCGTCGATGGCAAGCGCCTCGATGGCCCGGCCTTTCTTGAGCCAGGTGCACGCATCCAGCTGGGCAAAGACACGGTGCTGCGCTTCGACCTTCAAGACGACGCGGTCATCGAAGAGCAGAAGCGTCTCTACGAGGCGACCGTGCGCGACAAGCTCACGGGCGTCTACAACCGTCACTTCCTCGACGAGCGCCTTGCCTCGGAGCTGAGCTACGCCAAGCGCCACGGCACCGCGCTCTCCGTGCTCTTTGTCGACGCCGATCATTTCAAGAAGGTGAACGACACCTTCGGCCATGCAGGCGGTGACGCAGTGCTCATCGCGCTCGGCAAGCTCTTGCTCGCCTCGATGCGCAACGAAGACGTCGCTGCACGCTATGGCGGCGAAGAGTTCATCCTCGTCCTGCGTGGCATCTCAGGCAACAGCGTCACGCACGTGGCCGAGCGCATCCGCGCCGACGTGCAGGCACTCTTGGTCTTGCATGAGGGCCAGCACATCCCCTTCACCGTCAGCATCGGCGTCGCGACGCACACCGCCGAGCGCGAGTTCGAAGACGCCGCAGCGCTTCTCGCCGTGGCCGACAACGCGCTCTACAAAGCGAAGGAAACAGGGCGAAATCGCGTCGTCGTTGGCTGAAGTTTCGACCCGCCTCAGCAGGCGCGACCAAAGAGCAGGCGCAGCGTGAAGGGCACCAAGAGGATCGGCGCCGCGATGTGAAACACGGCACTCGGGATGTCGCCATCGCCGAAGCCGAGCACATGCCAGGTGAACCAAACGCCGACCGGCGCGAGCATCGAGGTCATCCAGGCCGAGGCCCCCGCCGGCAGCTGACGCAGCTTGCGCTGAAGCAAGAAGACGTCGGCTGCGATGAGCGAGCAGACGATGAGCCCCGTGAACATGCTCGCCGAGAGCATCGCAATCAGCCAGTGGTCGTACTGACCGAGCGTCGCGATGCGCGCGCCGAAGGTCAGCGTGGTCAGCGTCACCAAGCTCCACGTGGTGATGAAGGGGCCCAGGAGCGTTGGGCGAATCCATGGCGTGAAGTGGGTCATGCGAGAAGGGTCCAGGAGCTGGACCTGGAAGTCCAGGAGCTGGACTTGGAAGTCCAGGAGCTGGACTCGGAAGTCCAGGAGCTGGACTCGGTGCGCTCAAGCTCGACTGCGCGTCGAATGCCTCGTATCCCAGCCACGATGAAGAACCACGAGGAGCTACGACAGATAACCATGGCGCAAGCGCAGGGCGCTGCGGCGCTGAACCTCGCGTTCATCGGTGTCGCGAACGGACTTTTCGTCGCACTCGCAATGGAGCCGGCGGCACCCCTCGAGCTCGCTTCGCGTCTCAGCCTCGACGCGGGTTATGTGCTTCGCTGGTGCGAGGCTGCGTATGCGTTCGGCTTTCTGGACCACACCGAGGGGCGCTTCGAGATGACCGCGCTCGGGCGCGCGTACCTGCCGGACGTCGAAGGCACGCTCATGCCTTTCGCGGTTCAGTCCGTCCTTGGCGCGCACATGGCCGAGCGCGCAACGGCGTTGATGCGCACCGGTGAGCGCCCTGGCGACAGCGTGCTTGCCGAGCGCGCGACGGTCCTGCCGTGGTTTGGCCCGATGCTTGAGGCGACCTTCGGCGGGCTCTTCGAGCGTGAGGTGTTGCCAGGGGTCCCCGCGTTCGCGGAGGTGGCGGCGCGCGGTGGCGTGGCGCTCGACCTCGGCTGCGGCAATGGATGGTATCTGCGCAGGCTCGCCGCCAGATTCCCCGGGCTTCGAGGCATCGGCCTCGACGGTTTCGAGGAGAACGTACGCCAGGCAACCGAGCAGTCGCTGCGCGAGGGGCTTGGCGAGCGTCTCTCGTTCCAGACGGGGGACATCTACGCGCATGCGCCCCTTGAGCCCGTCTCACTCGTCGCGATGAACCGCGCGCTCCACCACGTCTGGGATCAGCGTGAGCGCGTATTTCACTCGCTGCACGATGCGCTTCTGCCAGGCGGCGTCGCTGTGATCTGGGAGCCTGCATGGCCCGACGACCTCGCATCGCTCCGCGAGCCGCGCGCCCGTGGGTTGGCGGTGCAGAACCTGAGCGAGTACGTGCAAGGAAACCACTTCCTGCGGCCCGTAGAGATCGAGGCAGCCTTCGCCGAAGTCGGCATGCGCGCGCAGACTTTCCGATTCGGCGCCGGGCTTGAGGCCGTGGTCGTGGCGACGCGCTTGTCCTGACCTCTGCCAACCACTGCGGGCCCGCATTTTGCGGAGCGAGCCTCATGACGCAAGACCCTCAGCAAGAGCCTGTTCGGCGCCACACGAAGCAAGACGGGCTCGTCCCGAGTGCGCTTGTTGTTCTCCGTGTTGCCGCGCTTGTTGCCATTGCCTTCAGCACCGCAACGGCCGTGGACTACTACGGCTCGGTGCCGCACTTTTGCCAGCCTGGGGCAGGCTGCGACTCCGTCCACATGTGGAGCCGCCGCATTCATTTGGACATGGTGCTGCCGGCGTTGGGGCTCACCTTCTACACAGGCGTCCTGCTCGCTTCTCTCGTGGGTGGCGCACGCGCACTGCGTTATGCCGCAGTCGCGGCGAGCGTCGGCGGAGTCGGCGCGCTCGGGTTCATCGCCGTCCAGAAGGTGGTCATCGGAGCATGGTGCTGGCTCTGCCTCGGCGTGGACTCCGCCGCGGTTGTGGCTGCAATGGCTGCCATCCCTCTCATGCGCGTCGGCCACGTCGCGCCGCCATCGCGGTCCATGCGGGCCGTCACCTCGCTCGCCTGGGTTCTCGCGATCGCGCTGCCGCTGATCTGGGCGTGGACACGGCCATCCCCACAGGCTGCGCGCGTCGTCGAGCTGCAGCGCGCTGGCGTGGTCACCGTGACGGTGTTCACCGATCCCGTGTGTCCATACTGTCGCCTTCTCCATCGTGTTCTCGGCGAAGCCGTCTCGGAGAATGACGACGTCGTGCTGACCTATGTGCTCGTCCCTCTCGCAATCCACCCCACGGCGCGCGACGCATCGAAGGCAGTCCTGTGCGCCGAGGCTGCGGGGCAGGGCGTTGCGATGCGGGAGTTCGTCTACACCGCAGAGGATCTGCAGCGCTCGGCGCTCGCATCCGAGGGCGCGAGGCTCGGGCTCGACGCGATCGCATTCGGCAACTGCCTCGACGCGCCCGAGACGGAGGCGCGCATCGTTGCCAACATCGCGCTTGCCGAGAGGTCTCACGTAGAGGGCTTCCCGACCGTCTTCGTCGATGGCGAGCCGATCCTTGGCTACGACGCAGACCGTGGCGCGGAGCCCTACCGAACGGCGATGGAGCGCGCGCGACGGGAACTCGCGGACGACGCTCGCTAAGCGATCCTCGCTCACCCCTTGACGCACCTCATGCGAGTCCAGCTCCTGGACTTCCGAGTCCAGCTCCTGGACTTCCGAGTCCAGCTCCTGGACTTCCGAGTCCAGTTCCTGGACTCCTCTACGCAGCGCCTCGCAGCGCCTCATAGAGCCCGGTACCGAGCAAGAGCCGCAGCAACGCCCGTCGCTTCTCCGGCGAGTTGAGCATCTCTGCGCTCAAGCTCGACTGCGCGTCGAAGGCCTCCATGCACGCTTGGGTGAGCGTCCCATCGAGGTCGGGTGAGCCGATGAATTGCTCCTCACTGTTGTTCGACGCCTGCTGCCTGAGCACCGTGGATTCGAGCACCTTGTGGCGGATCGTGTTCACGTAGCTGAGCCTGTCCTTCTCCGTGACATCGCTCTCGAAGAGGCCGTTCAGCTTCTCGATGATCTCGGCCAGGCGCGCCTTCTCTGGGTCCTGCACGGCACCTCCACCCGCCTCGGTGATGGGCGCAATCTTCGGCGCGTCTCCCTCGTGAAGCGGCATCGCGCGCTTGCCTGCGTTGCGCAGGTTGTGATGCGTCAGCACCACCTTCGAGAGATCGATGCCCTCGCGCTCTCGACCAAACTCAAGCAGCGGCAACAAGCGCTTGCTCTGTCGCTGATTCACCTCGCGGTGAAGAAGATGGCGCGCTTCTCGATGTCGGCGTTTCCCGCGAGGGAAACAAGTGACACTGCCCGTAGTCGAAGATCTGCGAGAGGAAGGTGTAGAGCCGGAGGTACGCGCCCATATCGCCCTTGAAGAGGATGAGCGCGTTCATCTCATCCTTCGCCGATTGGCTCGCCTCCGTGTGGCCAACCGCAGGCTGCGCGAGCTTGGCGGCGGTCTGAAATCGCTTCATCAGGCGGTCGCGCACGGGCTCCAGCGCACGCACCAAGTCGCTCTGCTTCGCGCGTGGGTCGAGCTCCACCTCCACCACACGATTCACCTCGAAGTCATCGTAGTGGCCCGCGCTATCGAGCTTTGCGCGCAGGTTGTAGACGAGGTTCGGGTCCGTCACCGCTTCGAGCTCGGCCGTCTCGTAGTAGGTCTTGAAGGCCGCGAGAATCTCCTCGGTGTCGTTCACAAAATCGACGACGTAGGTCGTGTCTTTGCCGGGATGTGCGCGGTTCAAGCGCGAGAGTGTCTGCACCGCCTGGATGCCCGCGAGGCGCCTGTCGACGTACATGCCGCAGAGCAGCGGCTGGTCGAAGCCCGTCTGGGCAAGGTCACTGGTTTCCCTCGCGGGAAAGTGTTCGCGACCAGAAGCAGTTGGTACTCGCCCCCGTTGGCGAATGCGTCGCGGATGTCGCGGCCCTTGAGGTACGGGTTGAGCGAGCTGCTCGTCTCGGTGAAAGGGTCACTGCCGGATTCGCTGTCGCTGACCTCGCCTGAGAAGGCCACGAGCGACGCCATCTTGTAGCCGTGCTCGTCGATGTACTTCTGCACGGCGCGCTGCCAGCGCACGGCTTCGAGGCGGCTCGCGACGACGACCATCGCCTTGGCCTGCCCACCCAAGAGTGGCGCCACGTAGCTGCGACGGTGTTCTCTGTTCACCTGCGGTGAAACGCTCGACCACCACCGCGACCTTCTGCGCGATGTTGTAGGGGTGGAGCTTCACCCAGCCCATGATCTACTTCACCGATAGGTGAATCAGTAATCAGCGTGGCTTGTGAGCGCTCGACGGTTGTCTCGTCGTAGTCCTTCCCCTCGTGGGCCAGCTTGAACGCGAGCTTGTAGCTCGTGTAGTTGCGCAGCACGTCGAGGATGAAGCCCTCTTCGATCGCCTGGCGCATCGAGTAGACGTGAAAGGGAACGGGCAAGTTCGTAGGCCCTGCGGGCATCGAGGGATCGGGCAGCGTGCCGAAGAGCTGCATCGTCTTCTGCTTGGGCGTCGCAGTGAACGCGACGAAGGTGATGCCTGCATCGCCGCCTGCGCGTGTGGCCATCTGCGCGGCGAGGATGTCCTCGGTGCTCACCTCACCGCCATCGTCCAGGTCCTTCGCTTCGTCTGCGCTCAGCACTGCCTTGAGCTTCTTGGCGGCCTCACCGCTCTGCGAGCTGTGCGCCTCATCGGCGATGACGGCGAAGTGCTTGCCTTGCCTTGAGGTCAGCTCGCGCACCGCTTCGAGCGCGAAGGGGAAAGTCTGAATCGTGCAGACGACAATCTTCTTCTCACCCGAGAGTGCAGCCGCGAGCTTTCCGCTCTTGCTCCCCTCCTTGTTCGTGATCGTCTCCACCACGCCCTTGGTGCGCTGAAAGCTGAAGAGCGCCTCTTGCAGCTGCGTGTCGATCACGTTGCGATCGGAGACGACGAGCACCGTGTCGAAGATTTTCTTCTCGTTCGCGTCGTGCAGCTCCGAGAGAAAGTGCGCCGTCCACGCGATCGAGTTCGTCTTGCCCGAGCCCGCCGAGTGCTGGATCAGATACTTCTTCCCCGGCCCATCACGAAGCACGGCCTGCTGCAGTGCTCGCGTGACATCGAGCTGATGAAATCGCGGAAAGACGATGCCCTTCAGCACGCCCTTGTCATCCTTCTGCGGCACGAGGTAGCGACCGAGAATCTCAAGCCAGCGGTCGCGCTGCCAGATGTCCTCCCAGAGGTAGGCCGTGCGATGCCCGCTCGGATGCGACGGGTTGCCTTTGCCGCCGCTATCACCGCGATTGAAGGGCAAGAACTTGGTCGCGGGCCCGGCAAGCTTGGTCACCATGTGGACCTCGTCGTTGCTCACCGCGAAGTGCACGAGCGCACCTCGGGGGAAGCTCAACAGGGGCTCGATGCCGAGCTTGCTCTTGGTGCCGCGATCGAATCGATATTGGTCAATCGCGTCCTCCACGCTCTGCGTGAAGTCCGTCTTCAGCTCGACCGTCGCCACCGGCAGGCCGTTCACAAAGAGCACGAGGTCGATGCTGTTCTCGTTGTCCTGCGCGTAGCGAACCTGCCTCACCACACGCAGCCGATTCGCCGCGTAGCGCGCCAAGATCTCGCTGTTCATGCCGAGCGCAGGCTTGAACTCCACCAACTTGAGCGGCTGCCGTAGGCCCAGCATCTCGATGCCGTGGCGCAGCACATCGAGCGTGCCGCGACGCTCCAGCTGATCGACCAGGCGATTCAGCAAGGTCTCCTTCGCACTCGCGCCGTGGTTCTTCTGAAGCATCGCCCAGGCACTCGGCTGCGAGGCCTCAAGCCAAGCGAGGAGGTCGCTCGGAAAGAGTGCACGTGCACGCTCGTAGTGCGCCGCATCGCCGTCTTGATGGAGCCACCCGTGGGCTGCGAGATGCGCGCAAATCTCCGTCTCGAACGCGATCTCTTTGTGGACACTCATCGGGTCTCCCTTCTCCCGCCCCGCGCGAAGTGCGCCAGCGATCACATCTGGTCGAGCGAGGCAATGCTTCGAAGCTCGTAGCCGCGGCGAACGCGATGCAGCACACCATCCACGCGAACCCACTTCCCGCTCGCGTGGGCTTGAAGGGCCTTGGCATAGGCGGCCGCATCGAGCTGGGCTTTGGCGCGTACGAAGGTTGCCTCGCGGTCAAACAGCGAAAACACAACCTCGCCCTCGGGAAGGCCGCTCGCGCCCAGTGAGCCTTTGAGCTCAATCACCGAGCCCACGTGGAGATCACGCTGACTCGTCTCTTTTGGACGCATGCTCTGCGCGAGTGACTCGATGCCCTCGTACATACCGCGGTCGATCGTGATGGCTTGCGTGAGCGCGATCGGCACCGGCAAGAGTGGCGACCACGAGACCTGAAAACGCAGATCCGCTGCCTCGGAGGGAGGGGCCATGCGAAGGAGGGCCTCGCAGAGGTTGGCACTCACCTGGGGCTCGCCTTCGAGCGGTTCCGCAACGCGATTGGGTGTGCCCGCGCGCAGCGAGCGAGCGAGGTGTGCGAGCGAGCGAACGAGCAAAACAGACGCCTCCCGGCCAAAGCCTACGGGTGCATCGTCGAGCTCGATTGGCGTGTCCACGACCATCACAAAGCTGCCCACTTCCGTGTGGGAGAAGCGGGCCTCCGCGACGAAGGCTTCGGCATCGCTGAAGCTCATGCGTGGATGAAACGCGCGCGGCGCAAGGACGCTGCAGGCCGAGGCAAGGAGTGCGCGGCGGATGCCATCGAGCATCGCGGTCGTCGCATCGAGGCTTGCCCCCTCTGGCTCGCCCTGTTGCACCCGGGCCGGGCGATGTCTGTCGACACGCGTGGCGCCGAGATCGGCGATGACTTGCTCCGGGCTTCGCTGCTCGGCCTCGGCCACGGCACGTGCGAAGAGCACCATCGCGGTCGCGTAGTCGCCGAGGGAGTTGTCCATCGGCAGCTGCGCTTCGTGATCGCCAAAGCGAAACACGCCCACTTCGCTTCGCCGCGTTGGAATCCGCACCCAACCACGCGCCTCGACATAGCGACGCGCATCGTCATAGAGAAGGCGCTCGGCGCGCGCGTGCAGCGCCTCTTCCACCGCATGCCTCATCGCGCTTCCTCCCTCGCCGCGTAGATCATCAGCTGCATCAGCGCCTCTGCATCAAGCACTTGCGTGCGTGGGAGATACACCGTTGTCTTGGTGCTGTTGCCGGAGGCCGGTGCGCTACGCAGCGAGCACCAATAGAGGCAGCGCCGAAGGATGAGTGCATCCGGGGTGGTGTGGAGCCACTCACCCTCGTCGCTCGGAAGAAGCAGAAGCGCGAGGTAGCGAGGCTCGGCATAGCGACCGCGCAGTCCGTCGTAGTTCTTCTGCTCCAGCGCATAGGCGATGGGGTCAGCGCTCGCCTCGAGCAACGTCGTCGACTTCACCTGAAAGGCCAGATGCGGAGACTGAAGCACGGCGCCCTCAGCCACGATGCCCTTGGCGTGGACGCGCCCATCAATGCCGTCCTTGTCGATCGTCACACGCTCCCACGCAAAGCCCGCTCGCGACGCGATCAGATGCATGTACGCATAGCTGAGCTGTTCGCCGATGTCCTTGCTGCTGAGCATCCCGGCGCACGCTACCAGGCGCAGAAGTGTTTCGAAAGGAGCCGGACCAAAGTCCAGGAGCTGGACCCCAAAGTCCAGGAGCTGGACCTCCGAGTCCAGGAGCTGGACCCCAAAGTCCAGGAGCTGGACCCCGAAGTCCAGGAGCTGGACCCCGAAGTCCAGGAGCTGGACTCGACGACGTTGCGTCTACCCGTGCATCTCACGATGCAGGTTCATTCCGCAGTCGATCCAGCGAGTGCCCCTCGGCGTCTTTCCATTCCTTCCAGCCGTTGGCGGTGCGGCCGAGCAACGCGATGAGCGCCGCGCTTGGCGAGCTGAAGAGGTGATCCTTCGGAAAGACGACCTCGTCCCCTTCTTCGCGCATCACCTCGGCTTCGACGAGCTTGCGTCGGAAGCGCTCGTCGGAGGTGCCCACGATGGAGGGCACGTTGGCGCGGCGGCCCCGTGAGCCTGCGAGCACCACGAAGCCCTCGGGCGTGAGTAGTCCGCGCCCATCGATCCCCGCTGCTTTGCAGTGGAAGACCTCGCGGGCCTGGCCCCCGGCACCCGCGCTCGCCAGCGCGTCGAAGAGTGGATGGCCCAGCGTTGCCAGGAGGGTGCGCCCCGTCTCGAAGACCTCGATGCAGTCGGCGGCCAGCGGTGCCGGTGTATGCGGCTTGCTCCCCGAGTTCCCGTTCTCGACCGTATACCGACCGGCCTTCTGGACGGCCTGCAGGCTGTGCCACTCCAGAAAGAGCGCGTGCGTCTGCGTGAGGCTGTTTGTGCTGGAGACAAGGACGAGCGCGCGCTGCCAGAACTCCTTCTTCTGATGGTGCGAGATGAGCCGCGAGCGGACATCCCCCGTCTGGCCCACGTAGACACGCGGTTCTTCGCCATCCGACCCCTCGCGGATCAGGAAGTAGAGGGCCACGCGCTCGCTCTCAGGCATCTTCAGAAAGTCACCGAGGAGGCTGCGCGGCACGTCGACGACCTGCACGATGCGCGTCGTAATCTCGGCGATCCGGATGCCCTGCGGGTCTCCACCGGGGAGGAAAATGAGGATGGTCTTGGGCGTCGTCATAGAGCTCCGTTCGCGGCCTTACGCACATCGATCTGCCCCGTGACCGCCGCCGAGATGAGCGCCGTGCGCCGCTCTTGCAGAAGGTCGATGGCGCGCTGCGCCTCGGCGGTGAGGGTTTTCGTTTGGTGAGTGACTTGGTTGATCAAATCGACGATTGCTCGCTGCTCGCTGTAGGGCGGGACGGGCAGGGTCACATCCTTGAACGCCTCGAAACGAAACCGTGGCGCACGCTCACGAACTGACGGACAGATCACGAGGACGTAGTTGCGCAGAGCCATGAGGCGAAGCCCATTCGCAAAGTAGTGGTTGTCCACGCCCCATCCGATTGGCGCCAAGACGGAGTACTCCGGCGTGCACTTCCCAGTCGACTCCGACACACCAATTGCTCCGGCGAAGGCGTCCATGCCGTGAATCACGAGATCCCCTTCGCGCACTCGCTGGTATCCGAACTCCAGTACTGCGACTGTGAAGCCGTCGGTTCGCCGGTTCTCCCGAAGAGTGACTTGACCGTCGCGAAAGGCGGTAACCACGCCATCGTCGGGTTGAGGCGGTAGTTCCAGCTTTTCGAAGAGGAAGCGGCCGCGCTTCACCTCCCAATGCTCCGGCACATCGCCCAGCCACTCGATGCCGGATGGCTTCATCCGCACCGCTGGATTCAGCCCCTTCGTCACCGCGTGCGAGATGACGGCCTGACGCTTCTCCTTGAGCAGC
>JBILQT010000550.1:0-3163 GCA_044373065.1 Sandaracinaceae bacterium | reverse complement strand
GTTCTTTCGTGCGCAGGCCAACACGCGGCGAGAGGACACGCCGCAGGGTGAACGAACCAGCGCGCCCTCATGGCTCTGGCTTGGCCTGCTCGGCCTCGTCGTGATCGGTGCCCTTCTCTGGCAGTGGCGAAGGCGTACCTCACCACAAGCGAGTGATCTCCCTGATGCACTAAGGCCTCTGGTTGCGCTCCTCACACGCATCGACCGTCTGCTCGCGCAGCGTGGGATGCCCCGATCACCCGCCCAAACGCTGCAAGAGCGTGCAGACCAGTTGACGGCACAGGGGTTCGACGGAGAGGCCGTGGTGCAGCGTGTTACCCAGCTCTACTACCGAGCGCGCTTTGGAGGCGAGACGCTCAGCGCCGAGAGCCTGCGCGCGCTGGAGGCCGAGGTGCGGGGGCTGGAACAGCGCCGAAAAGCATGATCTCAGTTTCACCACCGGTGGTGAAACTGACCATCACAGACTGACCATCACAGACTGACCATCACGGACTGACCATCACGGAGCGCCTGCCTGCCAGGCACCGTGAAAGCCATAAGGCAAGAGGGGCGTGCGAATGCGGGCGATGGGGCCCTCCTGCAGCGCATCGCTTCGAAGAATGCAGAGCTCCGAGCGCCCTTCAGAAGGCCGACTCAGCATCGTGAGCACATAGCCCTCGCCCTCTCGGGTACGCACCGGTACGGGCTCGCCCACAAAGCAATCTGCCGGTACACGCCAATGCGACTCGGAGGTTGCTTCGTCGTGCGTCATCGAGAGCGAGACCCTCGCGATGCAGTCGAAAGGCTCGTGAACGCCCAGCCTCGCTGCGACGTAGACCGCGTCCACACGATGGCCCTCACCCGCTTCTTCGACGCGCGGAAAATCGCAGCTCAGTTGCGAGAGAATTGTCGCGGTCGCCATCTCTCTGCCGGGCGCCATGCGAATGCGCAGAAGCTCCTGCGATGACTGCGTCGACCTTCGCGGGTCGAGCGTTTGGTGCGGTCCGCGGTAGCCAAACTCGTGACCGAGCGTGAACGAACGGAAGGCGCAGATATCGAGCACCACATCGCCTGCATCATCGAAGGCGTTGGCCAGATGCACCGCAAAGAGCGGCCGATCGATCGTGATCGTGCGAAGCGCTCCCTCCGCATCACGCGGCACCAAATAGATGACCCCGCGCGGAGCATCCTTGGTGCGCACCGCATCGAGCATCGTCGCGCGTCCGAACTTCATGGAGACGAACCCTGCGAGGTTCACATCCAGTGCGTTGCCCACAAGCACGTACCACTTCGGTGTGATCACAAAGTCATGCGCGAGGAGCAGACCCGGAATGCTCGCCTCACGCGTGCGCACGCACTGCCCATCTCGATCGAGCTCGCGGAAGGTGAGGCCCGTGTTGCGGCCCATCTTCAGTGTGAGTGTGACAAGGCGCTGCGCCTCACTGTCGACACGCATGTGGGCCAGCACCGCGCCCGAGGGCAGTGCACCGCCGAACGTCTCTTGCCCTTGTGTCTCCAGGCTCTTGGCATCGAGCGCGTAGGGAGACCCGCCCTCCCAACCCGCGAGAAGCATTCCTGCCCACGGCACGATCGTGGTGTTGGCGACGTTGCGATCGCCTGGCGCGCGCATGTTCTGAAGCGCGCTGTCGGTCGGGTTCGTTCCAAGCCCGCGATGCACAACTTTGCCGGCACGCGCCTCGTCGATGTAGGCGCGCGTTCGCACAAAGCGCGCACGCAGACTCGCCTCGCTTGCACTGCCCAGTCGAAGCGAGCGGACGTAGCCGTGGCCATCAAAGGGGTGCACGAGACGCCCTCCGATCGAGAGCCATCCGGGGCCATTGAGAAGGTACCGACCTCCGACAAGCGCGCTCGGAATCGTGCCCTCGACTTCAAGGCGCGCGATGTCGAGATCGCCCGGATGCGCCGTGAGTGCATCGTTCCATCCGCGCTCCAGACTCTCAGTCTCATTCATCGCGTGTTGCATCGCGTGATCGTACGCCGACAAAGAAGCCGCGTTCATCGTTGACGTGCGACATTGCGGTTCCCAAGAATCGCTCAACGAGGAGTGCGGATGCCAAACGAGACAATGAAGCAACCACGAGGCCCTGCGACATCGGTCGTCGTGCAAAACATCGCGCGCCTCAAGCCCGATCATCAGACGCTGATGAAGACCTTGCTCGCCGATACGGGCATGGGTGCAGACACGCTCGAGACGCTCGTCGAGCACTTGCTCGAAGAGGAGGGCCCAGCGCTTCAGCAGGTGGTTGCGCGCACCAAGCTCGGTGTCAGCGCGACGCTCGCGAGCGCCGCGAGACCGACCGGGCAAACCGTAGGCGACCTTCGCGCGGCCTATGCCAATCCCACCACGGCGACCAAGCGCGGCACCGTGGGACCGCTTCGCTGAACGCCGAACAACAAAAATCATGCGTGCGCGGCACGCGAGGAGAGAGTCATGGCCGATAGCCCGTTGAGTCCTGAGCAGCTTGAGTTCCTTCAACAAGAGATCGTCAAAGAGGCGCGTCGCACGCTCGTGGGCCGCCGCATGATTGGCATCTACGGCCCGCTCGGCGCAGGCATCGAGACGGTCTCGGTGGAGCAATACGGGCCAGACGAGGACGCCGAGATCGACTTCCACGGCCGCACCGATCCCAAGCCGGTGCTCGGCGCCGATGAGATCTTTTTGCGCGTGCCGATCCTCTACAAGGACTTCGTCCTTCACTGGCGCGATGTCTCCTTCGCCAAGAAGCTCGGCGCGCCGCTCGATGCCTCGCGCGCCATTCGCGCAGCCCACGCCGTCGCCGATAGGGAGGACCAACTCATTTTCAATGGCGACGAGCGCCTCAAGATCGAGGGC
Source organism: Sandaracinaceae bacterium (assembly GCA_044373065.1). Taxonomy (GTDB): domain Bacteria; phylum Myxococcota_A; class Polyangia; order Polyangiales; family Sandaracinaceae; genus JAFLCL01. The sequence continues at coordinate 330 of JBILQT010000550.1, read as the reverse complement.
CTGCTGAACGCGAAGGGCCGCACGAGCGTCAAGCGCGGTGACTGGAACATCTACGGCAACGCTTACCGCGATGTGGTGAAGGCCACCGAGGCCCTGCTTCAACAGAGCCACCATCGCCCCTTCGCATTGGCCCTCTCTGCGGGCGACCACGCGCGCCTCGTGCAGCAGAAGGAAGGCCAGTTTGCCCCGGAAATTGATGCCATTTCGCGCCTCTGCGATGACGGCGTGTTCACCTCGCCGACCATCCCCGACGGCAAGGCTGTGATGCTCTCGACGGGCGATCAAAACTTCGATGTCGCGATCACCGAAGACCTCACCCTCGCCTACCTC
>JBILQT010000197.1:0-14009 GCA_044373065.1 Sandaracinaceae bacterium | reverse complement strand
TTGCCCTTGGCAGCGCCGTCGCGGATGGGTGCATGGCAGAGCAAGGTGCCAATGCGCGCGCAGATTTGGGTGATCTCTTTGGACGTGTAGATGGAGCCGTTGTCGACGTAGATCGACTCAGGAATGCCACGCTTGTAGAGGGCGCTTCGCAGGGCGAGGACGAGCGTGTCGGTGTTCTCTGCGAGATAGAATTCTGCGTGGCAGCAGACGCGGCTCGCGTCGTCGATGAAGGCAATGAGCTTGGTCTGTGTGCGCCCCTCGCCATTCTTCACGTAGGGGCCGAACATGGTGTCGGCCTGCCACATCTCATTCGCATGAGCCTTGGCGAAGGCGAGGCGCTCCTTGTTCGTCGCCTCCGATTCGGGCTTGAGCAGTTCGTAGGTTTTGCAGTGCCGGATGAAGGTGTTGGGCGCGAGGCGCGCGCGCTGAAGGAGGCCGAGTTCGATGCCCTTCCGATAGACATCGGTCGGCCTTGGTGCGCCATGAAAGTACTTGCGCACTTGGTCGATGACCTCGGCAAGTTCGTGCGGCTTCACCTTGCGCGACAGGCCTTTGTCCTTGCGCGTGTGCGGATGCATCGTCGTGATGCCGTCCTTCTTGTAGCGCGAGTACCAGGTCTGAATCGTGCGCCACGTGAAGCGATAGAGCGCTCCGTTTTCGTCTTGGTGATCGCATCCACTGACGTGATGGATGCGGGCGATGATCGTGTTTCCGGGCGCGAACTCGATGGCCCCAAGGACGCGCATTTTGAGATAGGGCGAGACTCGTTTCATTGCAAAGGACCTCCTTGCCGATGATGTGAATCGCCCCTGATTTGCTGGAAATGGACGCCTCGTGTGGCCGTTCAGAAAGCGCGTGATGGTCAATCCGCGTGCGAGCACAACGCGGTCGTGTTGGTCAGTCGAGATGGTCAGTCACGCGCATCAGAAGAGGGCCTCCTGCATGTGCAGTTGGAGGCTCTCGAAGAAGCATGGTGTGGCGGAGAAGGCGGCTTGCAGGTGGGCGACGAACTGGCTCAGTGGATGCGATGCAGCGTCATGCGAAGGCAGCGGTGGAGGCTCAACTCGGCATGCCATCGACCGAAGGCGAGGCTGCTCGCGCGTGATGCGCTGCATCAGCCGACACGCGTTGCGAAGGCTCGTTCCAGAGGGCCTCACGGCGAGCCACGAAGCGCGAATCGAGAGGCCGCTCACGATGGCCAAGAGCATGCGCGAGAGCGTGCGTGTGCGTGTCGAGAACGAAGGAATCACGTCGGCGAGAAAGATGCTCAGCGTGCGCCCGCAGCCTTTGCGTCGATTGCGATTCGAACAGAGCACGCGCCTTCCTCGACGCTCCATCTCGCTCGATGTCTCGGCATATCCGCGCAGCCATCCGTGCCCATTGAGCGTGCCCCGAGCGGCGCAGTGCGGGCACGCGTGAAGCTTGATCGTGTCGAGCGCGCGATCGATGTCGCGGACAAATCGTGGAGGTCTTCGCTCACTGCTCGAAGGCACCTCGGAGGACGGTACGAGCGCGATGTCGAGGGCGGCAAAAGAGCGGAGTCGAGGCGGTCTACTCGGCCGAGATCAGGGTGCGCGGGCGGGAGTGATTTGGATGGAGAGTGTGGTCGGGGAGGTGTGGTTCGTGTGATGGAAGGGAGGGCGGCAACATCTCCTTCGTGATCTCCTCCAGTCGATGAAGAAGCCGCTCTGCGATCGATGTCGGCTTCGCCATCACCCGCGCAGCTCCGCCTCCACGTACCCCTCGAAATACTCGCCCAGCTTCAGCCCGCCGAACTCTTCGCTGGGCTCGTTGTGCCACTGCTTTAGCCAGGGGATGAGCTCGCGTAGGCCTTCGAGCATTGGCCTGAGGCGCTGTGGCGGCCAGCCTTCGCGTTTGCGCTCTTCGTAGAGGGCGGCGAGGGCTTGGGCTTGCTCTAGGTGGGTCCAGCCGGCCCAGCCGTAGAGGGGCTGTTTGTCGTCGTCGCTCTCGCAGCCGGGGTAGCTGATGAAGCGCTCTTTCGGGACGTCGAGCTTGCCGCGCAGGCGGTAGTACGCGGGCTTCTGAAAATCCTTCGGGTCGTATTTGGGCGGGACGGGGATGTCGCCTACGGGCTCGCCCGCATCTTCACGTCGCTGAAGCTCCCAAGTGCGCTCCCAGACGGCGCGCTTTTCGAGGCCCTTCGGGGTGTAGCGGAGGGCGGCGAGGTAGGGGACTGAACTCTCATCGAGTCGACGTGACTCTCGTGAAACTTCAGGGTCGAGGTCAGCACGCGAACGCAACTGCGGAGAAGTGAACTTGCCCTCCGCTTCCGTTCCCCAGGCGCTATCGCTCTTTTCGACCTCGCGTTCTTTTCGATACGCGGGCTCGGTTTGATTGGCATCGGTATCTCGAAACTGTCGCTTGAAGAGCGCCTGCTCCAACAGCCCCACAGACTCACTCGTGTTGAGCACTTCGATTCGTTTCGCCCATGTCTCTTCAAGGCTAGGATCGAGCTTCGTTTCCGACGTGAACTCCGCCGTCGCAGTATCGGACGCTGTCCCGAACTCACGCACGAACGTTCTCCGGCCGTGCACCCTTTCGAACGGTCGATCCCCTCTTCGGACGCGCGCGCCGAGAGCGCTCGTCGGCGGCATCGGCGCCATCTCAAAGAGGGCGTACGTGAGCCAGTCGATCTCCTCCTGAGCGTAGACCAGTGCCTCTCGCAAGCCTTCCGCTTTGGACCAGTCACAAGCGGCAGATGCCTGCGACATCGCTTGGGCAGTGGAGTCCGCAAAACGCCCTAGCTCGGCTAGCGCTGACGCTGACCCTCCGAACTTCGGCATAGGAAGCTGCCCAAGGCCTGTCGCAGCTACCTGATACCGATTGCGCTCTGGATCAGGATGCGTCTTGTGCTCGGCCGAGTGCTTGGGTTGAAACACCTGCTTCATCCAGAAGCACGCCGTCGAGCTATTCAGATACGCCAACAGCGCGTAGTGATCGTCCTCGCTCGCATCGGCCTTCAGCTTGATGATCGGCGCGGTCTGCTTGAACACCTTGCCGCCACGGTCGAGCACGAAGTGGTTGTGGGTGGCGACCTCGGCATAGGTGAGTACCAGTTCCGACTGAAACCGCTCTCGCTGAAAGCGGGACCATTCGAACCACGTCAGGCCTATTTCCCGATGATCGCCGTTGGGTTCGCGACGCAACCACAGATGGGTTCTATGCGGCCAGAGGACCCGCTCCATTCCCGGCGACAGCACAGCTTGCAGCGTCGCCGAGTATGGGAAAACGATGCGCTGCGTCTCTGAAATGCTCCTGTCTCGTACTCCTTCACCTTCCACGAGCGGGAGGATGTGCTGAGCCTCAACTCCCAAGCGCTCGAAGCAGTGAGGCGGTCCAATGTAGAGAGCATCTTGTCCCGTGTGGGTAGTGCGCCCGATTGCATCCACGAGTACGACCAAGCGATGAGGCGCCCGCTCCTCCAACAGCTCCTTCAGCTCCGCCGCACCACCACCACCGAGACTCCACGGATGCTTGGCGAGCGTCTTCCGATCCAGCTCTGCGACGCTGATGTACTCGTTCTCGAAGAGCGGCTCTTCGCCGTGATCGCGAATCGAGCTCCACACATGTCCTTCGCTTGCGTTCTCGGGCGTGGAGGGCTCTCCACGCTTGCCGAGCACGCCCCACACGTGCGGTGTTTGCGGGGGCTCGTTCGTGCCGAAGAGGATGACGGTCGGCGTGCCGTGGCCGGGGATGTACGCGCCTGCCGTGTTGATGATGCCGGTGACGTTGTTGGCGGGCACCCAGCTCTCGATGAGCTTCTTGCCGAACTCGCGCTTCATGAACGAGTTGGCCGTGATCATCCCGACGTAGCCCTTCTTGCGTGCGAGCAAGAAGAACTTCTCGGTGAACGGAACGCCCAGTGAGAACTGGCGATACGCGCTTGGGTAGTGCTTTCGGTATTCGTCGCGCAGCGCGGCATCACGCACGACGATGTAAGGCGGGTTGCCCACCACCGCGGCATGCGGGCGGTTGAGCACGCGCTTGGCGGCCTCATCGTCTTCGAGCGCGAAGATGCGCCCTTGCCAGACGGCTGCGCTCTCTCCTGCGATGTCGAAGAAGCCCGTCTGCGCGCCGCCTCCCTGCACCGGCAAGGGGCCGTGAAGGAGCGAGTCTGCAACGACGAGGTTGAGCGGGAGCGAGGGCACATCGGCAAAGCGCGTGAAGCCGCCTTTCTCGATGGCTGCGAGCGTCAGACGAAAGCGCGCGATGGCGATGGCGTAGGGGTTGAGGTCGGCCCCGTAGACGCGCGAGAGAGACTCGGCGAGGGCCTTCTTGCGGTCGTCGCTTGGGCGCTCGCGCTGCCAATGCTCAAAGAGCCTATCGAACGCGCCAAGGAGGAAGTGCCCGCTGCCGCACGTCGGGTCGAGCAGCGTCGTCTCCTCCAAGCCAAAGCGCGCAATCGCAGGCTCCAGCGTGCGATCGAGGATGTACCGCTCCACAAACGCAGGCGTCTGAAGGAGCGCAAAACGCTCGCGCACATCCTCCGAGAGGTCTTGGTAGAGGTCGCCCAAGAAGCGCGTATCGGCCTCACCAAAGCGCAGCGAGGGCGCATCGGCATCGGGGGCACGAAAGAGCGCCAAGAGCGCACGGCTCGCCTCGGCGGATGGGCCCAAGAGCCACACAGGGTTGTGACGCGCATCAAAGAGCGCAGCGCCCGCAGGGAAGCTCGAAAGCTCGCGGAAGGTGGTGCGCAGATAGTCACGCGGCGTGAGCGAAGGCGCGATGCCGTAGAACGCCTTCTCCGAATCCTCCGCGCCCGGGCCCGCGATGCGATTGCGCGTGAGCAGGCCGCGGTCTTCCAGCACACGCACAAACACGCAGGAGAGAATCCAAGCCGCCGCAATCTGACGAACCAACTGCCGCTGCCACGAGTCGAGGTCATCCGCCGTGTGATGCGCAGCCACCTCCTCGGCATGACGCTCCAGAAGCGCCGAAGACACACCACGACTCGCACGCGCACGTTCGAGCAAATCCTTTTCGAGCAAGGCCAGCACCGGGCGTGCAGCACTGAAGAAGCGCGCGACATCAAAGGGCGCCCGCGGATTGCTCTCGGGCTGCAACAGGACGTCCTTGTCCTTTTTTGCTTTGGCCTTCTTGGCCGTCGCAGGAGGTGCGCTCGTCTCGTCGTCATTCGACTCCGACGAAGACTCCACCTTCACCTTCGGGGCCTTCTTGGCGCGTGTTTTCTTTGTTGGAGTGGGCGTTTCCTCAGAGAGGGATTCGTCGTTTAAGGAGTCGTTGTCGGCCACGGTCGAGCTCGTCGTGAAGGTTGGCGAAGTTCAGGCAGAGGCGCGTTGCGTACCCACGGTCACCCATGCGCGGGGCACCGAGATCAGCTGCGCTGCGAGCAAGCCTGGGATGGGCATCAGTGGGCTCACGAGCGCACTCGGAGCATGCGTCTCACGCGGACGCATGATGGGCCCGAGCGTCGGCAGCGCGTGGCTCACGTCGCTCATCGGGCAAGCAAGGAAGGTGGCCGGCGTGCTCGTGCTGCGGGCTTGCTCAAAGAGCTTCTCCGTCGCCTCGGTGAGCTCGTAGCGGGCGAGAAGGCCGGGATGCAGAAGGATGATCGGCGCGTCAGGCGAGACGCCCGGAGGAGGCGTGAAGACGCGCTCGCTGAGGCTCGCCGCTGCAGCCTTGGCCAACATCACGAGGCGCTTCCAATCGTTGGGTGCATCGAGTGCAGCGAGGTCGGTGCGATGAAGGAGCGAGAGGTCTTTCATCCGAAGGCGCTTGGCCTCATCGAGCATCGCCGTTGCCAGCAGCTGATCGAGCCGAACAGGCCGCGCGCCATAGGCCGCAATGAACCGACGCAGCGTCTCGGGGATGCGGTCTTGTTTGATGCCGAGCACACGGAAGGTGCGCAGCTCGATGGCCAGACGAACCGACTCATCGAGGTCGACCTCGCGAATCTCTTGCGAGCTGGCCCACGTGGGCGCGTTGGCCGGGTGATGGCTGAACTGCGACGACCAATGCCGTGTATGCGATGAGTTCTCGGGGCCACGCTGACGACGCTGATAGGCGCCCTTCGCCTCGCTCCAATCGAGGCCCAATGCCTTGAGCAGCTCATCGAGCTGAGGGCGCTCCGGAAGAGGCGCAGCCTCGGGGTAGCGCTGCGAGACAAGCGCCTGCACCTGCGTGGGCGTGAAACCGCCCTGGAGCATGCTGGAAGCGTATTCGAGGGCTTCTTTGGCACTCAGTGCGCGTGGATAGAGCTCCAGACGCGTGCTCAGGGCTCCCTGGGCACTCGCATCGGAAGCGAGGCTGAGCAGGCGCGCATCACGCACAGCGAGCAAGCGCGAGAGCGCATCGGAGGCCTCCAGGGTGGTCTCGGTCTTGATCGATTCGAGCTCGGTGCGCAGGCCGCGTGCAGCCTCTGCAGGGCCCGGAAGCGGTCGCTGCGAGACGAGCGCATCCACAGCGGCACCGAGAGCGGCGAGAGGCGCTTCAAAGCCATCGCCCAAGCACACCCACACATGCGCCCCTCCATCGGGCGCCGTGCCCAACCGAAAGAGCGTGATGCCTTCATCGACTTCGATGGCCACGCGCACAAGTGCCGCCGCCTTCGTGACGAGGAGCGCACCCGTTGCGTCATGCGGCAACTCATCGAGCAGCGTCTGCGCGAGCCTATCCAAGCGGGCCACGCCTCCCTGCGTATCGAGCAGCATGCGAATGCGCGCCACAAGCTCACGCTGCGTCGGATGCGCACGCCACTTCTCGCGGCTCTTTCCAAGCGCGATGTAGATGGCCGGTGGGGTGACATCACGCGCCGTAGCGAGCGCGCGAACCGTGCCACTGATGCGGCCCTCCAATGGGCCTTCGAGACCAAAGAGCGCACGCGCATGTTGATGCGTCTTGCCCGTGCCGAAGAGCGCGTGGATCCACGCCTCCAGCGAGTCCGGATGGTTGTTCTCATCCTGGCTGCGGTTCTCCGCATGCAGCAGCGAGCGAAGCGCGTTCACCTCTTGCTGCAAACGCTCGGGGGTGAGCGAAGCGCTCTCGGTAAGGGCGCGCTGCACGATGTGTTCAATGTGGAGTCGGGGCACACTGGCAAGCGGGCTCAAGGTGGAGATGCCCGCGAGGCGCAGTGCGCCAATCAAGAGCGCGCCCAGGTTCGTCGTGCTCACGTCGAGGTCGGGCCCCTTGTAGCCAGGGAAGAACGGCTCGCGCTGCGGAGGCTCGGTGCTCAGGCCTGCTTGCTCACGCGCCGCCACCCAGCGCCGACGGAAGTCGTGGATCTCGGTCTGCACACCGCGACCTGCACCCCGCAACGCCGAGAGACGATTGTCGGGCAGCTCGCGAAGCTGACCAATGCGCTCAAGGCCTGCACGGTCGAGGCTGTTGCGTGCGCGCGTGGAGAGGGGAAGCGCAGCGATCGGTGTCGAGAGGTCGAAGGCGGCAAGCTCCGCATCCGTGAGCTCTCGTGCGCGAGGCGCTTCGAGGGGTCCATCCGCGAGGGATTTTACCCGGGTAATATTCCCGGCAGCATTCCTGCCCGCGAAGAGCTTCTCGTCGATGGCCCCAAGCCAAGCCTTGCGCATGCGCTCGGCTGTCTCGAAGCGGTCTTTCACCTCGCGCGCAAAGGCCTTCTCAAAGAAGGCAACGAGGCCCTCGCGCACGGAGGCATCGAAGCGCTCCGCCGCAAGCACGATGCGCGCATCCGGGTCCACAGCAGTGCGCCCTGCGAAATGAGGCCGCGTGCCGGTGAGCATCTCGTGCAGCGTGACGGCCGCACTCCAGCGGTCGGCCTCTGCATCCCACTCGGGATCCCGGCGTTCGGGATCATTCACGCGACGCAGCGGAAGGTACGGGTCGCGATAGGCGCTCGTGCCCACGTTGATGTCGTTCAAGGGCGCGCGTGCGAGCGAGAAATCAAAGAGCGTGAGGCTGCGACGCTCCTTCTTGCGCGGGATGCCAATGCCCAGGTTCGCAGGCTTGATGTCGCGATGAATGACAGCCTGGTCTTCGAGTGCCTCAAGTGCCGAGAGCAAGTCTTCCCCGAAGCCGACGGCGAACTCGAGCGAGGGCACGCCCTCATGTTCGAGGTAGCGCTGCAGCGTGTCTTGACCCGCATGCGAGAGGAGGAGCGTCTGCCTTCCACCGAGGATGGCTCGGTCATGCACTGCGACGATGCGCGGATGCCTCAAACGGTCGAGCTCATCGGCCTCTTCAAGCAAGCGTTGGTGATGCCTCGGGTCGAGCGCGACCTTCAGCGCAAAGAGCTCGTCCTTGGCCAAGTCCTCCACTTCAAAGACGCGCGCCGTGGCGCCTTGGCCGAGCACTTTTGTGACGAGGTAGGGGCCAAGCTCGGAGTCTTTTCGCGCCTCCAGCGGGTCGATCTCCACAACGCGCGTTGCTGCATTCGGAGGCTCCAGCGCGCGTGCCGCTTCGATGAAGAGTTCCGTCCATGCGAAGGCATCGTCATCGCGCTCTGTCCCGCTCACGGCCGTCGCGCTCATCACGAGCTGCGCGAGGCCTCCCAAATCATCCCGCACCGAGCGCGGATCAAACGCACGCTCACGCGAGAGCCGGATATGCGCATCAAGGCCACTCGCAGCGGGTGCCTCGCCAGTGAGGATGAAGTAGGCCGTCGCACCCAAGCCGAAGAGGTCGACAAGCGTGGTTCGTGTCGCCGACTCACGCAGCTCAGGCGCTTGGTAGATGTTCCACTCGGGGCTCGCGAGCTGCGTCCAGTGATGCGTCCCTGAAGTCTCCGTGCTCGCACCGAGATGAAAGTGAACGAGCTTGGTTTCGAGCTTGCCCGTCTCCGGGTCGCGTCGAACGAGCACCGAGTGCGGCCCAAGCGCGCCATGCACCACGCTCTTGCGATGACAGAAAGCGAGCGCGCGACCGATGCGCTCCACGAGCTGCACGCGCTCTTGAAGCGGTAGCTCAGGATGCCTTCGCAAGAACGCATCGAGCGGTTCGCCGTCTTCAAATGCGTCGAAGAGAATCGTCGGACCAAGCGGCCCATGCGGGTCGTAGTCGACAGCACGCAGGATGCCGTCGTGCTCGTGCAGGTCCCACAGAATCTGCATCTCACGCTCGGCCGCATGACGCAGTTGGTCGCCCTGATCCGGGCCTCCATCGGCCCGCACGTAGATGCGCGCAGTGCGCTCAAAGCGGTCGTTCTGCTGGTGAACGGCCCTGCGCTCTTGAAAGCCCACGCCCTCGCGAACGATGTCGCCCAGCACAAACTGGCCGACAACAAGACGCGCCTTGCTCTCGCGAAACGCCGCATCGTTGCGGAACATCTGGAGCAAGCCGCGCAATGCATCGGCGCGAATCTGCGGGCGCTCACCGAAGGGCTTCTGCCCGAGATAGGAGCCGGGATACTCGCCGCGTGTGATCGCGCGTTCAATCGTCTCTCGCGTGACGACGCCCATCTCGCCGCCATCCCGCATGTTGAGCTGCACACCAGGAGCCGAGAGGAAGACAAGCGCCTCGACACGCGGACAGTTCGGGATGCGCCGATCAAGCAAGCTCTTGATGACCTTGGCCTTGTGGTTGGTCAGCCGAAGCGGCGGCTCGCCGAAGTAGCGCTTCTTCTCGCCGGTGCCTGGCGTCCAATACCAATCGCGCGCGTCGCCCTCGATGAGGCCCGGATGGCCCTTGCACTCGATCAGGTAGATGGCCGAGTAGCCAATCACGAGCAGGTCAATTTCGTAGAGACGGCTCGTGCTGCCATCGGGCACTTCGAAGAGTGCGAGCAGGTGATAGGGCTCGCGATTCGGAAGGCATTGCTTCACGAACTCGATGGCCTCGCGCTCCCACGCGTAGTGCGTCTTGCCTTCCCTCAGGATGCGCGTTTGGGGCAGCACCACTACGCAGCCCCGTTCGTTGCGACCGAGCCCAGCACGAGCGTGCCCAGCGCGAGGTCATTCGCACGCGTGCGATCAAGCTCCTCGCCCTCGGGCGAAGTCACAAGAAGCGCGCCCTTCCACTCGCGAAGCTTCTGCACGAACGCGACATCATGAAGCCCATCGCGCGCATGAAGTTCATGCGAGCCAACGAGCATCGCGGGCGTCCCCGAGGCGAGCACGACAGGCGCAGCCGCAGCGAGCTGGCGTGCGAATGCATCATCCGCAACGACAGCAACCTGCTGACCAAAATCGAGATCCGTGCGCCCCTCAAAGGCAAGCAGCAGCTCCGCCACGGCGCTCGCACCCACCGCCACAAAGCGCGCGTTGGGAAGCGCCACGGAGCGTTCAAACTCGACGCTCGATCGAGGCCGACGACGCGCCGTGAAAGCCGCCTCAAGCCATCCCGCAACATCCGAGAGCGAGCGCGTCGCGTGTGCACGAAGCACCTCGCTCGCAACAGCCGGCGCAACGCCCTCCCAGCCCGCACCAAACGCATCATCGTCGGCCACGCCATCGAGCCCAAACACACGACGCGCACCGAGCGCGCCTGGCCACTCCAAGTCCGCGTCACGCACAAGGATGTCGATGCGATCACGCGCATCGAGATGCCCGGCAAACGAAGACCATCGCGCCTCCGCTTCCGCCCCGAAACGACGCCCCGTCGGACGCCTCGTCTCGACCATCGCAAGCAGAAGCACCACGCCTGCGTAGTACGCCGCGCGCTCTTCATCACCAGGCCCCGAAGGCCGCTGTCCCCGAAGTTCAGTCACGGGGTGGAGGGTAGGGGAGCGAGGCGGCGATGCTCAAGGCGGAAGTGAACGTCGCTGCTTTCAGAGAGATCGACCTTCGAGTGTTGGAAACGGAGCCGCGCCCGAGCGACTCACGCTCACGATGGCCTCACCGCTGCGCTTCATCGGCGCGTTCTTGCTTACCTGCACCCTCGCGTGCGAACCGATTGCCCCTGCATCGGGCCCCGCGTGCGGGACCATTTCATACGCGCGCGAGATCGAAGTCTCATGGCCCGACACGCTCGACCTCGTGCTCGTCGTGGACAACACGCCGGGGATGGAGCGCGCACAGCAGACGTTGATGCGGACGCTGCCGCGCGTGCTTGAGCAGTTGCTCACGGGTGATCGCGATGGCGATGGCGTTGCAGAGCAAGCCTCGATTCGCTCGATCCACCTTGGCGTCATCACGACCGACATGGGCACCGGCCCGGGATACGCGAACTCATTCGACGGCTGCCACACACCCAGCGGCGATGACGGGCTCCTCGGTGCCTCGATCAACGCAGCGGTTGCGCCCTCGTTTCTCACATTCGCATCGACCGATGCGACGGGCGGGCTCGCAGCACAGACCCAACGTGCGCTCGACGTTGGCACACGCGGATGTGTCTTCCGTCAACCGTTGGAGGCCGCGCTCAAGGCGATCACGTCGGCTGACGAGAGCGACAGATACTTCGAGCTGTACGGCGAAGACATCGCGCGCTTTCGCGATCCACGGACTGGTGCTCGGACAGCGCCGGGTCACGCGAACACGGCACATGCGGGCTTCTTTCGACGCAATGCTGCACTCGGCATTGTCGTGATGACGAACGGCGATGATTGCTCCGCAGGTGACGAGCGCATCTTCGTGGACACGCCGGAGAACAATGCCGAGTGGGGCAGTGACCCGCGCCTTCGCTGCACGCGCGCGGCGGACACGTTGCTTGCGCTTGAGCGCTACATCAACGGCTTCACGCGTGTCCCGACTCAGGCGTTTGGGATCGGCTTCATCGTCGGGCTCCCAGAGGGTTGGAGCGACACGCACCGCATGATCGACCTCGAGAATCCCCTTCTTCAAGTCGTCGAGACAGGCTCTGTCGCAAACCCGATTCGCGATGTTTGCGTCTCACGCGACGGAGCGTATTCCGCCGACCCGCCACGACGAATCCTCTCGCTTCACAACACGTTCAGCCAGCGCACCGCAACATCCATTGCATCGATCTGTGACGACGATTTCGGTGCGGCATTCGGCGCGATCCTTCAGCCCGCTTCCACAGGTGGTGGCGACGGTGGAGGCTGGTGCTTCCCACACTCCCCGGGACGCGATTCGCGAGGCCTCGCGAACTGCGAGGTCACCGAGACGTTGCCGCCCGAGTCGAGCGCTACGCTTGGATTCGTAACCCGTTGCGACGAGGTCCCTGGCCGCACATTTCTCTCTCGTGTGACGGTCCATGGGCAGGCGCGTGAACGCTGTCGCGTCGCACAGCTCACGTATGAGCAAGCGGAAGAGGTCGGCATTGCGGGATGGGTCTTTGAAGATGACCCCACCACGAGCCCACGGCTCCAATCCAACTGCCCCCAGGCACCGCAGTCGTTGCGCTTCACGTGGCGAGGCATACCCGCGAACGGATCGACTGTTCGCATCGAGTACGCCATCCCAGCCCGCAGCAGGTTCGTCGGAATGAACTGCACGGAGCGGAGTGGGGCAACGTGTTCACACGGCATGAACTGCGACCCACTCCAAGACGCATGCAACACACACCGCAGCGCATACTCGCCGCCGCTTCAATGCGACGCCATCGAGCGCCTCTGTGCCGTCACGTGTGCGAGCGACGCAGACTGCGATGCGGCCCTGCTTGATGGCCACGTCTGCGACCTACGCACCTACGAGGAGGCTGCAACGGGCGACGCCTACGAGGGGCTCACGGAGGCGCAGCGGAGTGCGGTGCGCGGTGTATGCGTGAACCCCAACTGCGAGCTTTGAGCATCGATGGACACTCCCAAAAAGCATCTCACCAACCTCGCGTGCTTGTTCGCCTTCGCCAGCGTTGCGTGTGATGCACGACCCTCGCCCTGCACGAACTTCGATGTTCACCTCGAAGGCCCGATGCGCGATGTGCTCTCGCTTCTGGTCGTGGTGGATCCGCACATCGCGGTCGAGCGACGCGCGCACCTCGCCGACGCGCTCGTGTCGAGTGTGCAGATACTGATCACCGGCGACCGCGATGCGGACGGCATGCAGGAGTTTCCGCCACCGAGCGTGTTTCAGGTCGCTGTGATCACCTCACATGGCGAGCTCGCGCAGGCGCTTCCAACGCCACCACCGCCGACTCCGTCGTGGTTCGCCGCCGCAGAAGGCGGCGTGATCTCGGTGTGGCCGCGGGGGAGTGTCGCTTGGGATGCATGGTTTGTAGCGACGACATCTCAGCGCATGCGCGATGCGTTCGAGATGCGCGCCGACGCCAACACCCCGACCGCAGCGGCATTCGCGTTTCTGCACGCGCATCCCAGGTTCGCGCCAGGCTCGAATATGCTCGTCCTCTTCGTAACGGACAGGGACGAAGAGGGTGATGCGGATTTGCTCGCGCGTGTCCAAGCGATGCGCGCGCTACCCATTCGCACGAGCTTTGCGCTCTTCATGGCCGCGCCCGACGGGACGAACGCAGACAATGGTGATTTCGCACCACTGCTCGCGCCTCAAGCGTTCGACGAGGCGAACGTGTCGTGCAGCGACGGCTCGCCCGTGGGCCAGTACCCGCGTCGCCTCCTGGCGAGCTTCGCTTCGTTGACCACCAACGGATATCTCTCTCGCGTGCGTTCACTCTGCAGCGTGTCCGCCGAGGACGCCGCTGCCGCCTTCTCGTGGTGGCCAAACCAGTTCGCGGGCGTCTGCCTGCCGACACCGCTCCCCTCCACCGATGACGGTCTTGTGGACTGCACAGCGACCCTCCTCATGCCGGAGTACGGAGAGCATCGCTGCACAGACTTGGGCCTGACGGCGGCCTCGGTCGAAAGAACAGAAGCAGGCTCCCGAGAACGCTGCGTCCTGCCTCAGGTGCCGCATCCACCTGGCGCATTTCCCGAGGGCCCACCGGGTTTCTTCTACGACGAAGACTCGACCTCCGTTGCCTATGCTTGCCCAGGCCATCCGCAGCGGCTCGATGTGACGATGCAGGTTGCACTGACGGGCGGCACGCTCGACGCGCAATGCCACTGGCCCACGTCTATATGCCTAGAGCGTGTCTTCAAACCCGCACATCCTCTTTCTTTGAGGATCGACACGAATTCGAGAACGTGATCTACGGTTTCGGTGCGACGTCACGAACTCACCGACATTGAATGGTCCCGGATCGAGCCC
>JBILQT010000013.1:0-54249 GCA_044373065.1 Sandaracinaceae bacterium | reverse complement strand
ATTTGAGCGCGCGCGAGACAGTGCAGGTCCGCGATTCGCGGTTCGATGTATCGCGCTTCCGTCGCGCTGAAGCGACTTAGCGAATTCGCTCGGGCCACCAGAACGCGAGCTCCGGCACGTAGTTGTCTCCGCCCACCAGGCCGAGTGATTCGGCCATCTCGACGGCATCGCGCGTGTCGTCGGAGTTCATCCAATCGCGGAGTGTGGCAATGATCTGCGCGTCGTCTGCGAGATCCCAGAATGCTGTCGTTGGGACGTCATCTTCGGCGCTCCGCCTGCAATGCCAATGATAGACGTAGAGCACGCGCTCACGAAGCGCTGAGGGCGAATGATCCTTGGACCATTGTTGAAGTAGCGATGGCAAGTCGAAGCCAGCGATCACCAAGACTGCGAGTGCGGTCTCGGTATTTGCTTCATAGGGATATTCAGCAAGCGCGGCGCGGAAGTAGGCATCCATCCATGCCTCCACCGGGGCACGAAGTCGGTCTGGCCAGCTTCGCCATTTCGCCATCACCAACTTGCCCGAGAGGATTTGGGGATTGATGCCGAAGTGCGCGTCGGTCATCGCCTCAAGAATGCGCGGGAGGAAGTGCTTGAACGTCTGCTCGTCGCCCCAGGTCGTCATCGACTTGAATGCGAAGTGGCTGATGTCCGGGATCTTGCGGAGGGGACCGAGTAGCGCTTGGCGATGCTCGTCTCTCACGCAGCAAGGACAGCCCTCGAAGTAGCCGAGCGGGACATCCTTGAACGCGCGGTAGACGTCTTCGACAGCCTCGCGGAGGAAGCTGGGTGTTTCCATCATAGACATAGGATGGAAATCATATCGCTATGGGCGTTCCTTCAGCGCAGGACGACGTAGATCAGGCAGACCAAAGCGGTGAACATGAGCGCGTCGATGCGGTCGAGGAGGCCACCGTGGCCGGGCAAGATCGAGCCGCTGTCTTTGGTGCCGGTGGAGCGCTTGATGAGCGACTCGGCGAGGTCGCCGAGCTGGCCCAGGATGTTGCCGATGATGGCGATCACGATGGCGTGAATCAGCGGCAAGTCGTGCATGAAGACGGTCGACATGACGATGGCTGCAACGACGCTTCCTGCGAGGCCTCCGATGGCGCCTTCGACGGTCTTCTTGGGAGAGACGCGCGGCGCGAGCTTGTGCTTGCCGAAGAAGCGCCCTGCGAAGTAAGCGCCGGTATCGCTCGACCAGGCGATGGCCATCGCGAGCACAGGCCAATGTCCGTCTGCGGTGTGGATAAAAAGTGCAGGCACAGTGGCGAGCAAGCCGCCGACGTAGAAGGGTCCTGCGACGCTCCATGCGAGGCGCACGCCGGCGGTGTCGTGGGGCTCGGGGTAGTTGAGCGGAAGGAGCACGCTGATGCCGACGATGGTCATCGTGGAGACGAGCGGCACGAGCGGGTTTTGGACGAGGCTCGCGGCGGCGGGCAGGAAGGCTGCGCACCAGGTGAGTGCAAGCCACATCGTTGCGATGAGGCCCCAGACGTAGAGCACCTTCGCGTCCGTGGATGTCATGCGGAAGAGCTCATGGCCTGCGCGCAGAATTGCGATGAAACAGAAGAGCGGAAAGACCCAGTTGGGCGCCCAGTAGAGCGACCACAAGAGGATGGGGATGCCGACGACTGCGGTGCCAAAACGCGCGAGCGTGTTCTGGACGAAAGAGTCTTTCTTCGGAGCGGTGGGCGGTGCAGCTTCGTCAGCCATGAGGTGTTCTCTCGTTTCCCTCGCGGGAAATTCTGCGTTCAAGCTTGCATGATTTGATCGGGAGACGACCAACTTCGTGCGCTTTGGAGGGAGTGGATCAGCGATAGAGATAGACGGCGCCAGCGCCCATGGCGGCGTCATCTGGCGTGCTTCCCACACCCGTGCCGGAGCTCGATTCGAGGGAGGCGCCGATGGCGAGTGTTCGGCCATCGCTGCTCATCGCGACAGCGCCACCGAAGTGGTCGCCTGCGCCGGTGTTGAACGCCTTGATGTAGTGAAGCTCTTCCCAGGCTGTTCCGCGGCGGATGAATGCATATGCGGCACCTGAGCCGAGCGCACCTTCACTGGGGATCGCATCGATGCCTGTGCCGTTGCCGTCTTCGAAGATGCCTCCGACAACGAGGTAGTCGCCTGTTCCATCGAGTGCGAGGGCCCAACCGAACTGATCGATCTCTGCGTTGGAGGCTTTGAGAAAGGCCTGCTGTGCCCAGATGCTTCCGTCGAATTGGAAGATGTAGGCCGCACCTGTCTCGGGTGCGCGTCGGTTGGGCGTGGGGTTGATGCCGGTGGCCTCTGTCGCTTCGCCGTCGGCGCCCACCGCGACGGTTTGAGCGTCACTGTTGATGGCGAGGCTGCTGCCGAAGCGATCATTCAGGCCGCCGCTGCTCGCTCGAATCAAGCCCAACGTGGACCACGCGGCCGTGGAGTAGAGGTGGACGGCGCCTCTGCCGTTCTCTTCGGGAGCGCCGACAGCAGCAATGAAGCCGTCGGGCGTGAGCGCGGTCGCGGTGCCGAAGAGTGCGCCTGGCATGGCGCCCGCCGGGGCCTTGACGAAGGCGGAGAAGCGCCAGCGGCGCATCTCAAGCTGGTACTCATAGACGGCACCGCTGTCGATGGCGCCCTCGTTGGATGGCGGGTTCAAGCGGGACCCGCTGGTGTCTTCGCCAGGCGCGCCAACGACGAGCCGTTCGCCCGTTCCGTCCAGCGCGACGGCGCTTCCAAAACGGTCGCCTGCGCCTGTGTTGTGGGCCTTGATGTAGGCCTCGTAAGTCCACGTCGCGCCGCTGCGTGTGTAGAGGTAGACCGCGCCGCTGTTGGAGGCGGCTTCATCGCCGGCGGGGTCGACGAGTACGCCTGAGCCGTCCTCCTGTGGCGCGCCCACCGCGAGCGTATTTCCGTCTGCGCTCAGCGAAACAGAGCGCCCGAATTCATCGAAGGGGCTGGTGTTGGAGGATTTGATGAAGGCTTGGAAGACCCAGGTCGCGCCGCTGCGTGCGTAGACGTAGACGGCACCTGCCGAAGGGTCGCTGTTGCTCGATGCGGGGTTCACGCGGGTGCCCGAGGAGTCCTCGTAGATCGCGCCGACAGCGAGCGTATTTCCGTCACCGCTCAGTGCGACGGATGTGCCGAATTCGTCTTCGCTCCCGGTGTTCTGGGCCTTGATGAAGTGGTCGAAGGTGAGCAACCCGGGGATGGGTCGAGCGTCGGGCGTCGATACGTCGGCATCGAGCGATGCGTCGACAGCGAGGGCGTCGAGCGATGCGTCGACAGCGAAGGCATCGAGCGCTGCGTCGACAGCGAGGGCATCGATGTCTGTGTTTGGCGCGTCGACTCCAGCGTCGTTCGGCGTGTCGGCGGCGGTGACGCCGTAGTTCACACGTCCACATCCCACGAGGCATGCGGCGAGGAGTATTGCGATGCGCGTCACCGCGAGAAGCGTAGAGAGTTTGTCCGCGCTTGTCGTGAAACAGAGCGCTACGGCGTGACGTGCGGGACGGGCTTCACATCCCCCGGGATCACTTTGCCGAAGCGGCGCTGACGCGTCTGAAAGAGCGCGATGGCGACGTAGAGCTCTTCGGGGTCGAACTCGGGCCAGAGCTTGTTCGAGAAGACGAGCTCGGCGTAGGCCGCGTTCCACAGGAGGAAATTCGAGATGCGCTGCTCGCCGCCTGTGCGGATCAAGAGATCGACGGGGCCAAGCTCCATCGAGGGAAGCGCACGATCGAGCAGGGTTTCATCGACCTGGCTTGCGTCGAGCTCACCGCGTTGCACGAGCTGCGCGATGGAGCGCACGGCGTCAGCGATCTCTTCACGACCGCCGTACGAGAGCGCGAGGCAGAGCGTCATTTGCGTATTCGATGCGCTCTCGGCCTCAAGCGGGCGCAGCACTTCAAGCACGCGTGCAGGCAAGCGCTCGGTGCGGCCAATGCTCGTGAGGCGGATGTTGTTTTGGAGAATCTCTTCGCGCTCGGTGACGAGAAACTCTCGGAGCAGCTCCATCAAGGCGTCGACCTCGAAGCTGGGGCGCTGCCAGTTCTGCTCGCTGAAGGCGTAGAGCGTGAGTGCGCGGACGCCGAGGCGGCGTGCAGATCGAACAATCGTGCGCACGGAGTCGGAGCCATGACGGTGACCGACCGGGCGCTCTTCACCGCGGTGCTGCGCCCAGCGACCGTTGCCATCCATGATGATCGCGACATGCGCGGGGAGGCGGGTGAGGTCGACGGTGGTCACAGCATGTTGTGTGGCATGCACCGCGAGGCGCTTCAACAGTGCTTTGGCGAGTCGTCGTGAGAAGACACTGAGCTGCGCTCGATACTTCTTCAGTCGTCGTGATTCGCACTCACGCTGGTTGTGCTGGAGATGCACTGCGCATCGCCCTCGGCGCAGTGAAAGCGGACGTGCAGGTGATCTGCATGAAGGGGCACATGGCGGATCACACCAAGGCGCACGTCTTCGGCGCGTGGCCACTGAAACCAGGCAGAGAGCTCAGCGCGCGTAGCACCGGCCTCACGGGCGGCCTCGTAGAGCGGCTCTTGAAGGGCGTGGTCGATGAAGATGTATTCGACGGCGCCCTCGCGGAGCCAGGTTTGAATCAGGCGCCATTGGCGTGCGGCGTCGAGGTCGCGGGGGTGAAGGCGTCGATGTGCGCAGGTCGAGCCGCAGCGCACTTGGAAGTACCCGACGTCCACATCGCGGCCCGATTGATGGCTTCGGTGTTGATCGAGGGGCCCTCCATGCGCACGGCTGGCATCGCGGATCTCGACGCGCGGTGCCTCAGGATCCGCATCGCGGAGTACGTCGAAGGCGTGCAGCAGCTGGTCGGCGGCGTCTTGCGTCATGTAGGCGCGGGCGCGCTCGCGGACGACGAAACCTGGGTGCGGCGGGACGGTGATTCCGTGCACGAGTGATCCGCGATCGGCGCGTCCGACCGACTCGGAGGGTGGCTCCTCGTGGTCGGTGAAGATGCGCAGCTCGGTGCCCTCCATCAGGCGTGCTGGGAGCGCATTCCAGCGCTGGATGGCGCGTGTCTCGACGCGGTAGCGGGCGGCGATGTCCGGGAGCGATTCTCCGCGGCGGACGCGATGCACGTGCAGGTGGCCACGTCCGACGATGAGGTTCTGGCCTTGGCGGATGCGCTCGAGCGGGACGTTGCCGTTGAGGGCTTGGAGCTCGGCGTAGGTGAGGCCGTGGCGACGGGCGATGCGTCGTGCAGTGTCTCCGGAGACGACGCGGTAGGGGATGTCTGCGAGCTCGGCCGAGACCGGGGCTGCATCGAGCACGCTCGCGCCGAGGACCAGGACGGCCAGGGAGAATGAGAGCACCGGGGCCCGCAGAAGTGACCGCAACATGCGGTGAAGCTCGGCCATCACGGGATCGGCGTCAAAAAACGGCTACGTTGGGCCGGTGGATCCAGACCGAAAGCATGCGATCGAGGTGCGCTTCTACGGGCGCATGACCTGGTTTGTGTTGGCCGGGTCCGTTGCGCTTTCGACCGTCGTCGCCTTCCCAGCGGGCCTGCCAAAGATGATCTTCCTCGGCTGCATCGTCGGGGTGAACGCGGCGCTGAGCTTCCCAGCCTGGAAAGTCCTCCGGCGTGCCTCGCGCGAGGGCGTGGCGCAGCGCCTGGTGACGGCGCTCTGGATGCCGCTCATCCTCCGCTCGGTCGCGACGCTCTCGGTGGTCGGCTTCCTGGCGAACCGCTGAGGGGCACGCCAGATGTTGTGGTCTAGGTCAACGGAGGGGTTGCCCCGACCGACCCTGACCGCCGTCTCCCTCAACGGAAGGGTTGCCCTGACCCACCACATCTTGTGGTGTAGGCCAACGGGTCCGTTGAGTTCACCACAAGAGACCGTGGGGGGTGGTCAACGGAGGGGTTGCCCTGACCCACCACATCTTGTGGTGTAGGCCAACGGATCCGTTGAATTGACCACAAGGGACCGTGGGGGTGGTCAACGGGAGGGTTGCCTTGGACGGCAGGCGACCGTGGGTACCCTCAACGGATCCGTTGCCAGGCCCTACAAGCTACCTAGGGCAGCAGCGCCACGTCGCAGGGAGCGACCGAGGAGGTAAGCGGCGATCAAATCAAAAGATAAGTGCCCTAGGGCAGTGTGCGGCGTAGGTTCGCGGTGAGGAGCGGGCTCTCGAGGAGCATCGCGAGCAGGGGTGCGGCGTTCTCGGCGAGCTCGTCGTCGTCGTCGTCGGAGTCGGCGAAGGGGACGACAGGGACGTGGATGCGCTCCTGAAGAATGCGGAGGTTGGTGGCGCAGGAGGCGTCGCCGGCCGACCAGGGGCCCTGCACCAGGACGACGCCGATGAGGGCGATGCCACGGTGCTTGGCGGACTCGACGGCGGTGAGCGTGTGCGAGAGGGTGCCGAGGGCGTCGCGGGCGACGAGGAGGAGGGGCGCGTGGAGGGCAAGCGCGAGGTCGGCGTTGGTGTGCCTCTTGGTGATCGGCGCGAGCAGGCCGCCTGCACCCTCGACGAGCGCGATGTCCGAGCCGACGCTCAGCTCTTGGATGGTTTGCACCAGCGCGTCGACATCCACGGGTGCGCTTCCCTCAAGCTCGGCGGCGTAGGGCGTGACGGGGGGTATGGCGCGGTAGAGGCCTGGGGCGTGTGCCAGTTCAGGGCGCTTGCAGGCGTGGCCGAGGGCAAGTGCGTCGGCGGGCGAGGTGCTGACGCCTGTCTCGATCGGCTTGATGGCGGCGACACGCAGCTTCTTTTGGAGAAGGCCGCGGGCCAGGCCACGCGTGACCCAGGTCTTGCCGACGTTCGTTCCGGTCGCGGAGATAAAGAGGAGTGCATCAGGCACGGCTGGCTCGCGCGTTCGGAGACCGGAAGAGGGTGCGCGCGTCGACGGCGGCGGTGTGCAGTGCGCGTGCGGCGTGGGCGATGTCCTCCTCGGAGTGGGTCGCGATGGGGACGATGCGCAGGCGTGCGGTGCCAACGGGCACGGTGGGCGGCCGTATCGCGCGAATGAAGATGCCGTGGTCCTTGAGGCGCTGGGCGACGGAGAGGGCGGCCGCGTTCTCGCCGATGATCAAGGGGAGGATGGGCGAGAGGAGGTCGTCGTCTTCGGGGAGGTCGTGCTCGATGGCCTGGGCGAGCGTGCGGATGTGACGACGCAGTTGGGCGCGTGCCCCGTCGGCAGAGCGGAGGCGATGGACGAGGTAGGGGATGATCTCGGCGAGCGCGGGGTGCATCGCGGTGGAGAAGACATACGAGCGCGCTGTGCTCTCGAGCAGGCGGCAGGCGTCGGTGCTGCCAGCCACGAAGCCGCCCGAGGTGCCGAAGGATTTGCCGAGCATGCCGGTGAGGATGTCGGGGCGGATGCCAAGCGCTGCGCTGAGGCCCATGCCCGCGCTGCCGATGACACCGAGCGCGTGCGCCTCGTCGATGAGGAGACCGGCGGCGTGCGCGTCTGCCAAATGGCGGAGCTTGCGGAGCGGTGCGAGGTCGCCGTCCATGGAGAAGACGGCATCGCTGACGATGAGCGCGGCGCGTCCAGCGGGGCGGTGTTCACGGAGGAGGCGTTCAAGCGCATCCATGTCGAGGTGCGGGTAGACGACGACCTTGGCGCGGGAGAGGCGGCAGCCGTCGATGAGGCTGGCGTGGTTGAGCGCGTCGGAGAAGACGACATCGCCAGGACCGAGGAAGGCGGAGATGGCGCCGACGTTGGCGGCGTAGCCTGAGGAGAAGACGCGTGCGTCCTGCAGCTGGACGTAGCTGGCCAGAGCTTCCTCGGCGCTGCGGTGCGGGCGGGTTGAACCGGAGACGAGTCGACTCGCGCCAGCGCCACCCCAGACGCTTGCCGCGGTGGCGAGCGCGTGCCGGATCTCAGGGTCGTCGGCCAGGCCGAGGTAGTTGTTCGAGCAGAGGTGGAGGAGCGATTCGCCGCCGACCGAGATGTGCGTCCCGGCGGGCGTCTCCGCGATCGCAGGGTCGCGAAGGAGGCCGTGGCCGATGAGGTGAAAGAGGCGCGCGGAGACGCTTTGGTCGAAGGCGTTGGGCGCGGTCTTGGGAGGTCGGCTGGGAGGGGGACTCACGTGTTCACTATAGGAAAGGAAGCCGTACACGGGAAGAAGGACCGCAAATTCCCTACGAACTCACGTTTCACGTGAAACAAATCGGGTGGATTGGGCTCCATGTTTCACGTGAAACGGAGCGCGCGAAATGAGCCTGAAGATGTTTCTTGTTTCACGTGAAACAGGAATTCCAACCGGGTTTCCCGTCAACTTCTTGCGTCGAATCACCGAAGCGGATCTTCTCCGGCCATGCGCAAACCAGGACTCGCACGAAAGGCTCAAAGCATCCTCGCGGTGCTCCCGGTCGCGTTCTCCGCCTGCGGCTCTCCTCCCGCGGAGACACCGCGCCCGGCGGTGATGGAAGCCCCGCCGCCGACTCCTGCCCCGCCTCCGGGGGACGACCTTGTGCTCGCCGCCGATCGCCGCGACGCAGCCCCGCTTCTGGCCGCCCTCGCCTCTCCCGACGTCCGGCATCGCCGAGCTGGCGCTTGGCTCTTGGGACGCTTTCCAAGTGAGCTGGCCCAGCCCCAACTTGCGCACGCGCTCTCCGACCCCGACGCGACCGTTCGGGCGTACGCCGCCTCTGCACTTGCCCAGACAGACGGCGCTCTCCCCTCGCCCCTCCAGCACGCCCTCCTTGGTGCGCTCGCTGCTGAACATCTTCCGAGCGAGCAAAACCAGCAGGAGACCACGGCCCGTCTCGCCCTTCTTGCTGCGCTTGCGCGTGTTGACCCGACCTCTGCGGAGCCAGCGCTGACGCAGGCGTTGACCCACGGGAATGAATCGGAGCGCGTGGCCGCCTGTCGGGCCCTTGGCCAGCGCACAACGGATGCTTGGTCGGAAGAACTGCTTCAGCACGCCGCGCGCCTCGCCAGCGAAGACGCCCTCCCCTCGACACGTGAGGCCTGCTGGTTTGCCCTTGGACGCACCCAAGTCGCCGCCCTCCCCGCGGCCGATCTGCGAACCCGCGCACTTCAGTCGATTGCGGATCCCAACCCGGAGATTCGCGGTGGCGCGGCCCGCGTGCTCGGGCGGATCGAAGCGGACGAGGCCTCACAGACGGCGCTCATCACGCTGAGCCGTGACGCCGAATGGCGTGTGGCTGTGCAAGCGCTTCGTGCGCTCTTGCAGACGCATCCGAGTGAGGCGCTCCTGCTTCAGACGCTCAACGAGCTGGTCGCGCATTGGTGGCCGCAGGGAACGGCCCCGACCGGCGGCGCGCTCCATGTCCTTCTTACTGGCCTGGATGCCGCGAGCGCTGTTGCCCGCTCCACGCCGATCAATGCCTTTGCCGTCGCGCTTCACACGCGTGCCTCCCACCCGCGCGAGCCCGTCACCCGTGACCAAGGCCTGCTGCATTGCGCAGCCGCGCGCCTGGTGGATCTGGGTCGCGGTTGGCCGACGCGGGTGGATGCCTGTGGCCTTGAGCAGGTCTCGGAGGCGGAGCAAGCCGTCCTTCAGGCCGATGTGCTCGGGCGTGCCGAGGGCGCTGCAGCCCAGCGGGAGACCTTCCTTGCGCGTCTCTTTCGCAGTTCGGATCCGCGCGTCCGGCAGGCGGTTCTTGCCGCGTGCGCATCTTTGCCGCCCGAGACGGCGCTGAGTTGGGCGCTTCGCGGCTTGGAGGATGCTGACATTGGCGTCGTGATTGCGGCGCTGGAGCTCGCGACGACGCTGACGAACCAGGCGCGCCAGACGCGCGATGCAGCTGCGATGCAGGCCACGCTGGAGGGCCGTCCATTCGAGGAAGCCCCGCTGCTTCCGAGACTCCCGCCTGCGCTTGTCCCGCTGGCGCCTCGCCTTGTGCAGGCAGACCACCTCGAGGCGCTCGTTGCGTTTCACCACCTCGTCGTCGCGCTGGCCCGGCCAGAGAATCAAGCCCAGCTCGCGCCTCTTGTCGCGCCGCAGCGGAGTCACCCCGTTGAGGCTGTTCGCGCGAGCGCCAGCGAGGCTGAGATTGCCCTTGGCGTTGAGTCCAATGCAGGCGAGATCGCTCCACCCTCGAACCCCGTCGCGCAGCTTCAGCTGGACGCCCGCGTCCTTCATCTGACGACGCCCCGCGGTGAGATTGCAGTTGCCCTGCATCCCGACCTCGCGCCCACGACCGTCACCCGCATCGCTGAGTTGGTCGATGCAGGGTTCTACGAGGGGCTCACATTTCACCGCGTCGTTCCCGGATTTGTCGCGCAGGGGGGCGACCCACGCGGTGATGGCTACGGCGATGCAGGCTGGTCGCAGCGCTGTGAAGACCCGCCCACGCCCTACGACCGTGGCGTTGTCGGGATGGCGCTCGCTGGGCGGGACACGGGAGGCAGCCAGTTTTTCATCACCACCGGCCCTGCCCATCACCTTGATGGCCGCTACACCGCGTTCGGGCATGTCCTCCAAGGGATGGAAGCCGTCGATGCGCTCCAAGCGGGCGACACAATCACCCACGCCACGATCGAGCGCGGGGAGCCCTCTGCGCCCTACCCCAGCGCCGTCCTCGAGTAGCCCCATTCGTTGACTGCCCGAAGAAGCATCGTATCTTTCAAAAAAATCTGAACGTTGCGAACATCCAGCCCGGAGTTCTCCCATGACCGACACGTCCCCGAATGAATCCTCCCCGTCGCGTTCGCGAGAAGGAGCGGTTCTGAGCACGCTCGCGGAGGTCAGTGCGGCGCACGATCTTCCCAGCATGGAATCGCGCCTTGAGGCGCTGACGCATTGGATGATGGCGGCCCTGGCGCCGATTGAGCGCGAGCTTCAGCAGGTGCCGGCGGGTTCCACGGAAGCGAACATTCAAGCGGGCTCTGCGCATCTGCTCGCTGCGGGTGGCAAGCGCCTGCGTCCGCTATGCGTGATTCTCGCCGCGCGTTTGGGTCAGCACGACGAGGCGAAGGTGCAGCAGCTCGCCGTGGCTGTGGAGCTCGTCCACAACGCGACGCTTCTCCATGACGATGTGGTCGACCTGGGCGATGCGCGACGCGGACAGCCGAGTGTGCGGGCGCTGTATGGCAACGCCGTCAGCGTTTTCGCGGGCGATTGGCTGCTGATCGATGCGCTCCGGCGCGTGCGTGCGGTGGGCGATGCGGATGTCTTTGTGCATCTGCTCGATGTGATCGAGGCGATGATTCACGCGGAAGCGCAGCAGCTGGCCAACCGCGGTCAGCTCATTCTCGATGAGCGCGTCTGGCGCAAAATTGCGGAAGGAAAGACGGCCGCCCTCTTCCGCTGGGGCCTGGTTGCGGGTGGCAAAATGGCAGGCCTGACGCCTGCGCAGATCGACGCCCTCGACCGCTTTGGCCTGCACCTCGGCACTGCATTTCAAGCGATCGACGACGTCCTCGACTTCGATGGCGACCCGGAAAAGACGGGCAAGGCGCTCTTTGTCGACCTTCGCGAGGGCAAGACCACCTACCCGCTTCTCCTCGCAGTGCGTCGCGACGAAACCCTGCGTGCACGTCTCGAAGAGCTGGCGTTCGGCGACGAGGCGCATGCCGACCGGCAGGCACAGCAGCATGAGGTTCTTGAGGCGCTGAAGCGGCTCGGCGCGCTCGAGGAAACGCGCGCATTTGCACGCGATGCAGGGGACAGCGCACGTCAGGCCTTGGAAGAATTGCCGCCCTCGGATGCGCGCGCTGCGCTTGAGACGGTGCTTGCTGCGACGATTGCGAGGAACGCATGAGCGACCCAAGCGCACTTGTCGCCGACGGATCAGGCGCGATGTTCGATCGCATTGCCGATCGCTACGACCTCCTCAACCGCATCATTTCCCTGGGAATCGACAACGGCTGGCGCCGCAAGACGACCGAAGCGCTGAAGCTCGACGGCATCGCCGCGCCCCGCGTCCTCGATCTCGCCACGGGCACCGGCGACCTCGCGATCGCCACCGCACGCCGCTACCCCAACGCCACGATTCTCGGCACCGATCCCTCGCGCGGGATGATCAAAATCGGCGACGATAAGCTGGCCAAGCTCGGACTTGCATCACGCGTGACCCTGGCAGTTGGCGATGCACAAGCGATCGAAGCGGACGACGCCTCGTTCGATGCGGTGACGATCAGCTTTGGCATTCGCAATGTGCCCGACCGCGACCGCGCTTTGCGCGAGATGCGACGCGTGCTCAAGCCAGGCGGCATTGCTGCGATTCTCGAATTGGGCGAGCCCCGTCGAGGAATTCTCGGCCCACTCGCGCGATTTCACGTTCATCACGTCGTGCCGCGCCTCGGCGCATGGCTCTCGGGCGCGAAAGAGTATCGCTACTTGCAGCAGTCGATCGCAGCCTTCCCCGAGCCCGAGGCGTTCACCGAACGCATGAAAAACGCAGGGCTTGAGAGCTCCTTCAGGCCGCTCACTTTTGGCGTGGTGCACCTCTACGTCGGCAAGCGAGGCGTGTGATGCATCCCGCCATCGCACACGCGGAGGGCGAGGCGAAGCGGTTCGAACGGAGTGAGCAACAGAGCCAAAATCCAGCGGATTTCCTGGTGCAATCGCTCGCCCAGCTTGGTGAGACGCAAGCCACCCACGCGCTCGTTGTGATCCCCATGCAGGTTGGCAATGCACTCGAAGTGCTGCGCCGCACCCGTAAACAAAGCGCCTGGCTCATCACGCGCGAAGACGAGATTTGGCTGGGTTTGGGCGAGCGTGAGGGCGACCTTCTTCGAGGCAACGCGCGCTGTGAGGCGCTCACCCACGCAGAACACAACGCGCTGCGTGCCCCCACCAATCGCTTCACACACCCGAAGGCCGCGGCCACGCTCGCCTCGCGTCTTCCCCTTCTCTTTGCAGGTCTTTCGTTCTCGACGGGCCTTCAGTCTGCGCACTGGGAAGAGCTCGGCGAGGGTCGCTGGACGCGTCCACGCTGGACCTATCTCGCAAAGGGTCACGAGGCCGTGCTCGCCTGGTGTGGAGATGCAGCGGCCGCGCGCGCATCGAATGCGATCCGCGAGGAGCTGGAGTCGATCGCGCAAGCCCTTGCCACACAAGGCCTTTCTGCGATCACGCTGAGTGCCGACACAACACCCGATGACACGCGCGACTATGAGGCGCTGGTTCAGCGAGGGGTCGAGAGCATTGCCCGCGAAGGCGAGAACGGCCTTGAGAAGGTTGTGCTCGCGCGGCATGTGCAGCGCACGCTGAACGCGGGCGACGCACCCGAAGATGTGCTCGGACGCCTTCCAAACGAAGGCATTACGAGGTTCTTCATTCGTCACGGTCACACGACTTTCTTCGGTGCGACACCCGAGCGGCTCTTTCAGAAGCGCGGCACCACGCTGCTCACGGAAGCCCTCGCCGGCACCCGCAAGAACGGCGACGACGCGCAGGATGCGGAGCTCACCTCAAGCGCGAAAGACCATGCAGAGCATGCGTTTGTGCGTGATGCGATCGAAGAGACGCTGAGTGCACTCGGGGCCAAGTCGATCGAGGCGAGTACACCTGCATTGCGGCGCGCGGCGAACTTGGTGCATCTCAAAACCACGATCACCGCCGAGCTTCCCGAGACGGTCTGTGCGGGTGACTTGCTCGAGGCGTTTCATCCAACCCCTGCTGTAGGCGGCACACCACGCAAAGAAGCGATGCAGTTCATCGCGCAGCACGAGCCCTCGCGTGGCTGGTATGCGGGGCCGATTGGGTGGATCGACGCGCACGGTGACGCCGAGTTTCATGTCGCACTGCGAAGCTGCGTGGTGACCCACGGCGTGGCGCGGGCCTATGCAGGCGCAGGGATCGTCGCGCACTCGAATCCCCTTGCAGAAGCAAGGGAAACGCAGCTCAAGCTTGCGCCCATGTTGGCGGCCCTGCGGGGAGAAGTGCGATGAGCGCCGAGGCGCGCGCGGCAGACACGCACGGTGATCAAGCCCTGACCGATTGGTCCCGTGTTGTCGCCCGCACGCTGGTCGACGCAGGCATCCATACCCTCATTGCGAGCCCAGGATCACGCTCGACGCCCTTTCTCATCGCCTGTCTTCGCGAGCCTTTGCTGCAAGTGCACCATGTTCTCGACGAGCGCTCCGCGGCGTTTGTTGCGCTCGGTGCAGCCCGCGTCACGGGAGATCCCATCGCGGTTCTCGCGACCTCGGGGACGGCACCCGCGCATTGGTATCCAGCGATCATTGAGGCCTCGTTGGCCAGCATCCCGCTCGTCTTTCTTTCTGCGGATCGCCCTACAGAACAAGGCTTTTGCGGTGCGGCGCAGACGATCGACCAGACGCATCTCTTCGGTCGTCACGTGCGCTTCTTCGCAGACCCAGGCAACCCTGAGGGAACACCCACCGCGCTCCTGGGGCTCCGCCGTCAGCTCGCGCACGCGATTTCCCATGCAAGAGGGCCGGTTCCGGGCCCGGTGCATCTCAACCTCCGCGCGCGCAAGCCGCTTGAGCCCAAGACGACAAGCTCACCTGCGCTGGAATCTGCACTCGCGCAGCCTCTGCCCAAGACACACGTGCATCTTGTTGAGGATGCGGAAAGCCTTGCTGCAGCGGGCGATTTGCTCTCACAGGCAGCGCGCCCGCTCTTTGTCATGGGCCCCCTCGCCCCGACCGAAGACACAAACGCGCTCCTTCAACTTGTGCAACAAAGCGGCGCCTTGCTTGCTGCAGAGAGCACGAGCCAGCTTCGCTTCGTCCATGAAAAGCAAGGCGTTTTGCGTTTCGACTCACTCGACGGCTGGCTGCGTGCGGGCCTCTTCGAAGCGCATCCCGAGCTTGAGCCTGACCTCATCGTGCAGTGCGGCGCGGAGCCAACCAGTGCTGCGTATGAGCGCTGGATCACGCGACGAAAGCCCATCCGAATCGTTCTTGGCACCCACACCTGGAATGACCCTTCTGCAACGGCGCGCGTCATCTTGCGTGGCCCGCTCGGCGAAGTGAGTCGCGCACTCCAGGCTTCGCTGAAGACGCATGTGAAACGCGAGGCGTGGACGCAGGCGATGGCGGCACGTCATGCCCGTGTTGTGAATGCGCTCGCCCTCTCCAGTGAGCCTTGGAGCGAGGCCGCAATCGCGCGGATCACCTTGCAAAGCATGCCGAATCAAGCGCGTCTTGTGCTTGGAAATAGCCTTCCCATTCGGATGGTCGATCGCTACGCGCACACGGCGCACGCGATCGAAGTCGTGCATCAGCGTGGGGCCAACGGCATCGATGGGTTTCTTGCGCAGGCCTTTGGTGCTGTGCTCGCTGCACCGAGAAAAACCGTTGTGCTGCTAGGGGATTGCACGTTCTTGCACGATGCGAGTTCCCTTCTCACGCTGCGTCGCTCGACCACGCCCGTTGTGATCGTGATCGTGCAAAACGGAGGCGGCCGCATCTTCGAGACGTTGCCCGTGGCACGTGCGGCACCCGAGACCCTGCCCTACTTCGTGACCGAGGAAGAGGTCGATCTCGCCTCACTCGCCGGCGGCTACGGGGTGCACTACGCCCGAGCGGAAGAGGGAGCTCAGCTCGCCAAAGCGATCGCGCGCGGCCTTGAAACACAGGGCGTTTCGATTGTGGAGGCCATCGTCGAGGCGCACGGCGCGCCGAAACTCGATGCACTGAGCGATGCGATCTTTCGGGCACATACGAGCGAACCGTGAGGGTCTTTCTACACGGCTTTCTTGGCAGCCCCGAGGTCTGGAATCCGTTTGTCTCCGAGGGTGATTTTGCGCCTGCACTGGTTGGCCACGAGGGGCGTGCCTTCGACGAGAACGTCACCTCGTTTGAAGACGAGGTCGCGCGACTCAGTGCAGAAATCAGCGCGAAGAAAAGCCCTGTTCACCTGATCGGCTACTCACTCGGCGCGCGCCTCGCACTCGGCATTGCGGCCACGATCAAGGTCGCAAAGCTGACGCTGATCAGCGGTCGCGACGGGCTTGAAGACGAGCGAGAACGGGCGCAGCGCCAGCGGGATGACGAGGCCTGGGCCGAGCGATTCGAGTCCTGTGGCGACGCGGAAGATTTCGCGCGCGTCCTTGCGCTTTGGGATGCGCAGCCGGTGTTCAACTCGCGTGTTCACGCCGACCCACGACGTCTCGAACACGACCCGCGGAGCATCGCCAAAGCCATGCGGGCCCTCAGCCTCAGCCGGATGCCGCGCTACGCAGCGCGCATTCACTGCGACCACATCGAAATCCTATGTGGATATGATGATGCGAAGTTTCGCGCGCTCGGAGAGGAGCTCGCGACCAAGCTCAACGCGCGCCTTGAAGTGATCTCGGGCGCTGGGCATGACCTTCCACGTGAGGCGCCAGAGGCGCTCAAACGCCTTATTTTGCAAGGAGTTCCTCAATGACTGATGCAGCCCTCCCCTCGCGCGCAACGCTGCGCGATTGGGTTTTGGCATCGCGCCCAGCCACGCTCACTGCCGCGGTTGTGCCCGTGATGGTGGGTACCGCGGTTGCATTTGCGCAGGGTGGCTTGCGCATCGACACGGCCCTTGCTGCTCTGCTCGGCGCGATGTTGATTCAGATTGGGACCAACTTCGCGAACGATGTGTTCGACGCCGAGAAGGGTGCCGATACGGAAAGGCGCATGGGGCCCAAGCGTGCCGTCGCGGCGGGGCTCATCACGGCCAAGACGATGCGTGCGGCCATGATTGCCACGTTCGCGCTCGCCACCTTGAGTGGCCTCTACCTCGTGTGGACGAGCGGCTGGATCATCGTGCTGATCGGCGTCTTCTCGATCGCCTCCGGCATCGCCTACACAGGAGGCCCCTACCCGCTCGGCTACAACGGCCTCGGCGATGTCTTTGTGATGATCTTCTTCGGCTTTGTCGCCGTCGTTGGAACAACGTTCGTACAAACGAATGACGCGCCGATGCTCGCCTGGGTCGCCTCCATCCCCGTTGGTGCCATCGCAACGGCAGTGCTCGTGGTGAACAACGTGCGCGACCGCGAGACGGATGTGGTCGCGAAGAAGAACACGCTGATCGTCAGGCATGGCAAGGCGTTTGGCGTTTGGGAGTACCGCGCGCTTCTGCTCGCAGCGTTCGGAACAGCGCTTCTCTTGGCGCTCCTCACCGCGCGCCCTTCTCTGCTCGCCTGCTTCGTTCTCACCCCTTGGGCGCTCGGCTTGGAGAAGCAACTGCGCACGCTCGAGGGCCCGCCGCTCAATGCGACGCTCGCTTCGACCGCGAAGCTTTTGCTCGTCTACGGCGTCTTTTTCTCTTCTGCGCTCGTCTTCGAGGCGCTGCGCTGATCGCGTGAGCGCACCTTGTTCCACTGCTCGACGAACTCCCAATCGGCGATCAGGCCCTTCTTGAGCATGAGCGAGAGCAAGGTCGCAAAGAGCGTCTCCCACTGCACTCCGTCGAGGATGTCGCCCACATCTTTGCCCTCCGCGCGACGCAAGAGCGCCTGCACGAGGTCGCGTGAGGTGAGCCCGCCCGTTGTGTGTTCAGCGCCCTCGTTGCTTGGTTCGGGCAGCGGAATCTTCGTTCCGTCCAGCAACGTGAGCGCACGCGCGTGGCCCTGTCTTGGACGCTTTCGCGGTTCGACTTTGGGCGCCTCCGCGCTCTCATGAGGCTCATCACTCGCGGCCTCTTGGAGCGCGCGTTCGCTGGCCTCCGCGAGCGCATCGAAGTCGATCTCCAAGTCCTCGGGAGCCGGCGCAATCGAGGCCGGGCGAGCCTGCACGGCGGGGCCCTGAACGACGCGTCCGTAGTAGACGCGCAGCGCATCGCGGATATCGAGGGCGCTCGCGACCATCACCTTCACAGGCATGCCCGCGTGCGTTGCGACCTCGCCAATCGCCGCATCGTTGAGCGGGTCATCCGAGGCCACAAAGAGCACATCGCCCTGCTGACGAACACGCCGCACATAGATGGGAATCATGCGCGTGCGCGCAGCGACATCGGCTGCCAAGAGGTTGAGCAACTCACGCGAGAAATTCACGTGGAGCAGGTTCACCCAGGGGACGCTGAGTTGGTGCGAGAGCACCTGCGCCACTTGCAGTTCGGTGATGTAGCCAAGGCCAATCAGCGTCTCGCCGAGACGAAGGCCGTTCACTTTCTGCGCGGCGAGTGCGTCCTGAAGTTGCCCGGCGGTGATCAGCTTCGAGGCCACCAACAGGTCACCGAGACGAATGCGGGGCGTGCTCATCGCGCGATCGTCGCAAGCCTGATGTTCACGCGGCAACAAAGTGCGAAGACAAGGTCGCGCCGCAAAGAGTTGAATGGTGATTCAGGCTTCGCGCTATTCTCGAACGCAAACATGGACGAACGTACGAAGCAGCTCCTGGCGTTGGGTCGCGAACACTACGATCAGAGGCAGTTTGAAAAAGCCGAGCCTTTCCTGCGTCAGGTGCTTGAGCGATCCGACCGCTTCGCAGACGTTCTCAACATGATGGGCGTGATTCATCACGACCGCGGTCACTTCGAAGAGGCCAAGGCGGCGTTCGAAGAAGCGCTCTCGATCAACGCTGGCTACACCGAGGCCGCGCTCAATCTTGCGGTCACGTACAACGACCTCGGGCTCTACGAGGACGCGCGCAAGATCTATCAAGACGCGCTCGCACGCGGCGCCGATTCGCCCGGCAAGCTCGACCCTTTCGTGAAGGGAAAGATCGCGAACCTGCACGCTGAAGTCGCGCAGGCCTACACCGATGTCGGCATGATCGCCGATGCGAAGCACGAGCTGCGCAAGGCCGTCTTGCTCTGCCCGACGTTCGCGGATCTGCGCCTCAAACTCGCCAACCTCTACCGTCAATCGGGCGACCTCGATGCAGCGTGTTTCGAGCTTCAAGAGGCTGTCTCAGCGCGTCCGCGCTTTGTGCCGGCCTGGGTAGGCCTCGGCGTCACGCTGCTTGCGAAGGGCGACAACGATGGCGCTGTGCGCGCTTGGCAACGCGCGCTGGAGATCGACCCCGAGCACAAGGCCGCGCAGATGTATCTGCGTATGGCGCGTCCTTCTCAAGCGCCTCCTGCTCCGAAATCCTGAGCAGATTTCGCTGCGCTCGCGCTCGGAACTCGCGAAATTTGTGAACGCGAGGCGCGTGCTTCTACGATGGGCACGTGACCGAACCGAAGACGATCCCGCCAGCGAATCCAGTGGAGCTCCTCGCGAAGATCGAGCTCTTTCGCGGTATTCGCTCCGAAGGCCTTGAGCGCATCGCAGCCATCTGCGCCGAGGAGAGCTTTCGCTTGGGCGAAGTCGTCTTTCGAGAAGGCGAAGTGGGCGACAAGCTCTACATGATTCTCGAGGGGAAGATTCGCATCTCGCGCGAGGTCTCGGGCATGGGCGAGGAGGCGCTTGCGGTGCTCTCGACGGGCGCGGCATTCGGCGAGATGAGCCTTGTCGACGACTTCCCGCGCAGTGCCGATGCACGCGTGCATGATCGCTGTCGCCTGCTCGTGCTGACGAAAGAGGCACTCGAGGATTTGCTCTTCCTCGACAAGGATCTGGCCTACGAGATTCTCTGGAACTTCGTGCGCATTCTCTCGTCGCGATTGCGCGAGACGAACGACAAGATGACGTTCCTCTCTGCGACCGGAAAGTTCTGAGCACCGCGCATCGGCGCGCGATACGTTCTTCCGATGCGTAGGCAGACAACACGCGGCTTGGCTGTCTCAACCCTCATCGGCCTGAGCACGCTGGCTTGCACACCGCCGCCAACCGAGTTGATCCCTCCGCCTCCGCGCGGAACCCACCAAGGCGGGCCGATGATCCCGCACGTGGGTGCGGAGAACGAAGCGTCGACGCTGGCGCTTGAGACGATCACGCAAGTGCAGGCAGGAGGGCCGGTCGAGGCCTCGCGCCATGGCGGAGATTGCCGCGGTCACGTGGGGTTTGCGCCGCACTTTCGCGTCGCGCTGGAAGATGCACGCTCCGTTCGATTCATGGCGCAGGGCAACAATGATCTGACGATCGTGGTGCGCGGGCCGAGCGGTCAGTGGTGGTGCAATGACGACTCGGATGGGCTCAATCCGATGGTGGAATTGTCCGCTGTCACGCCAGGCACCTACCTGGTCTACATCGGCACCTACGGGTCAGATCGGTCGCTCGCGAATGCGCTCGTCACAACCAACCTATCCCGCACACCATCGCAACTCACTGCGGGCCCAAGCCTGACGGTCCCGCTCTCCCATGAGGTCGAGTCCGCCTCGGGCGCAAATGCGCCAGCGCTCGGAGAGTCGTGCAGCATCGAGCAAGACGTGGCGGATGCTGCGCGAACGCAGTGGCGTGTGACCTGCGGCGTTCGCGTCTATTACAACGGCGCCCTTCCCCCGAACGACCCCACCTGGCCTACGGGCACGATTGCGTATGACGCTGCAACGACGTCTGCCGATCAAACGCCGACATTCATCTGGAACGCGGATGGAATCACGCTTCGCGATGATGCGAGCGGCGCATCCGGTGAGTTCGAGATGCATCTGCGACCGCGCACAAGCCCCTTCGTGCCGGCGCCCGCCCCCCTTCCCGTGCCCGCAGTGGAGACAGAGTTTTGAATCAGCCCGTGGATGAAGCCGCCGACAAGGCCCTCAAAGAACAGCTCCTCAGTGCACTCGATCTCTTTCGCCGCGTGGGCGAAGACAGAGGCCTTCTCTCCGTGCTCGACGAGGAGACGCGCAAAGAGATGATGATTGTCTTGGGTCGCGTCTCAAGGCCCGATCGCAATGAGGTGCGCAAGCTGCTTCGAGCCCTGCGAAAGCGTGAGCGCGCCGATGAGCGGAACAAAGACGAAGAGCTTCTCGAAGCCACAGGCATTCGCTCGTTGCGACGTGCGCCGATCTTCATCACGCCGGCCTTCGAAGCGCCGCCAAGCACCTCGATGTTGCCCAGCGAACGCGAGGGTGATTGGGATGAAGAGGATGCGCAGACTGCCAGTCTGAGCGATGCGCAGACTGACCCACAGACTGACCAACACGATGCTCAGCCTGCCAGTTCGCCGAGCGCGCAAGATGCCAGTCAGAGTGCCAATCAGAGTGCCAGTGCGACGCCCTCGCAGACTGACCAACACGCCTCGCAGACTGACCCACTCCCGGGCACGCGCACGCTTCGGCAAGGGCGCAAATGCTACGTCTGCAAGCTCTACTATCACGAGCTCCATCACTTCTATGACCTGATGTGTCCGCCCTGTGCGGCGCTCAACATGGAGCGTCGCAATGCGACGGCCGATCTACGCGGACGCGTGGCGGTGATCACCGGGGCACGCGTGAAGATTGGCTACCACGCGGCGATCAAGCTCCTGCGCGCAGGCGCGCATGTCGTGGTGACAACGCGCTTTCCGCGCGATGCAGCGGCGCGCTACGCACGCGAAGAAGACTACGAATCTTGGAAGGACAGGCTCGAGGTCTACGGCCTTGATCTGCGTCACACGCCGAGCGTGGAGAGCTTCGCCAAGCACATGAACGAGACGCATACGCGCCTTGATTTCATCATCAACAACGCCTGTCAGACGGTGCGCCGACCGCCGGGTTTCTATCGTCATCTCATCGACTCAGAGACGAGCCTTGCGATCGACGCGAAGATGAAGCCGCTGCTCGCGGGGCATGAGCGCATGGTCGAAGAGAAGGCCGGTCGAGAGGCGCTGTCCAAGACTGGCTCGCATGCGCCGATCGGCATGATCGCCTCCGCTGCGATGTCGCAGATTGCGCTGACGGATGAGGACCACCGCGATGAGGTTCACTTCTTCCCAGAGGGCTCGCTCGATCAAGATCTGCAGCAGGTCGATCTGCGCGAGCGCAACAGCTGGCGATTGACGCTCAGCGAGGTGCCCACGGTTGAGTTGCTTGAGGTGCAGTTGGTCAATGCCATCGCACCCTTTGTGCTCAATGCGCGCCTCAAGCCGCTGATGGTCAAAGTGCCCACGCGGGATAAGCACATCGTGAATGTGTCGGCGATGGAGGGGCAGTTCTATCGCGAGCACAAGACGGACAAACATCCGCATACGAACATGGCCAAGGCCGCGCTCAACATGCTCACGCGCACGAGCGCGATGGATTACATCCAAGACGGCATCCACATGAACAGCGTGGATACGGGGTGGATTACAGATGAGGACCCAGCGCATGTCGCGGTGCGCAAGACGGCCGTGCATGGCTTTCATCCACCGCTCGACATCGTCGATGGCGCGGCGCGGATCGTCGATCCGATCATTCACGGCTTCAACACAGGTGAGCACCAATACGGGCTCTTCCTGAAGGACTACAAAGCCGTTCCTTGGTGACGTCGCAGCGGGACGAGCTTGCTCCCGCTCACGAGATTTCGTCCGCTGCGCTTGGCGGTGTAGAGGGCCTGATCGGCGCGACGGAGCAGGGCGGTGATGCGCGTGTCGTCTTCCACAAGCTCGGCCACGCCGATGCTGACGGTCCACTTGATGATGTGGCCATTGAGGCTGATCGAGAGCTCACTGACGCGATTGCGGATGCGCTCGGCGACAAGCGCTGCATCGGCCGCGTTCGTGTCGCTGAGCAGAACCGCGAACTCTTCACCGCCCATGCGTGCCGAGACATCCGAGGTGCGCACCTGTTCGAGCAACGTGCGTGCGGTTGCTTGAATCACCGTGTCGCCAACATCGTGGCCATGTGTGTCGTTGATCACCTTGAAGTGATCGATGTCGACGACGAGCGCGCTCAGGCTTCGCTTGTGGCGCTGGCTCTGCTGAAACAGAAGCTCACTCACGCGGGAAAAGAAGCGTCGATTGAAGAGGCTGGTCAGCGCATCGCGGTCGGCCTCCTCGCGCAGCTTCGTCTCGAGAATGAAGCGACGCTGACGGGATTGAACGCTGTACGAGCCGAGGAAAAACGTGACGAGCGTGGCGAGAAAGAGCTGGGTCTCGACTGCGAAATACTTCACGGCATCTGGCCGCTGAATGAAGAGCGCGACCTGCGTCACGATGATGAGCCAGCCTTGGATGCGGATGAGATCTCTGCGGAAGGGAACGAATCCACAGGCGGCTAGCGGGATCATGAAGAGCGAGGTTTGGTTCATCACCAAGGCCTCGGGCATCACCGCAAGCACCATCGCGTGCAGCGTGATGAGCACCAAGACAAAGCTCATCGAGAGTGCGTAGAGCGGGTTGAAGTTGCGTCGCAAGAGCACCGCAACACCGAAGCCGAAGAGGGCCGTCCCCGCGCGCAACGCGGCGGTGTAGGGCGCTACGTCGGGCACCGCGATGAAGTCGCGAAGGATGAAGAGCGCCACGACCACTGAGGTGAGCGAGATGGCGTTCTCCAAAGGACGACGAAGCCTGCGCTCCTCGTGTGTGCGGTAGGCATCCGCCATCTCCTCAGGCAACGCAGACTCGAAGATGCCCGCGGGGGGAGGGTTGGAGGGAAGCCGATACGCGCTGGAGTCGATTCGCAAGACGCAGTGGAATTAGCACGCGAGAAAAGTCGCCGACCGCGGTGAGGGCTCAAGCACACACAGAAACACCTCGGCTTGCATCGAGAGCTGACATGCTTGGCTGCACCATGCGCACACGTCTCTTCGCTTCACTCGCGATGATGTTGGTCGGCTGCGAAAGCACGACGATGCCGGATGCTGGGATGGACGCGGGTGAGGTGGCTGACGCAAGCGAAGATGCGACGGGTGACGCGCCGATCGATGCGATGCGCATCCGCGACACGGGCGTCGATGGCGGCATCCTGTGCAACCCGGAGGGCGTGGAGTTGCCAGCGCCTCTTGTCTGCAACGGCCACGCAGAGCTCTGCAGTCGCAGCTACGCCGAGGTCTCCTTTCCGATGGCGCACAACGCGATGAACAGTGCGGAGGAGCGCTGGAGCATTCCCAACCAAGGCGAGCGTCTGTGGAACCAACTCGAGCACGGCATCCGCGGCTTCATGCTGGACACCTATGTCGATCGCGGCGAGACGGTGCTCTGTCATGGACCCTGCACGCTCGGAAAGCGCGCCTTCGTCGATGTGCTGCGCGACCTCAAGCTCTACATGGATTGTCATCCGGCCGAGGTGATCACGCTCATCCTCGAAGCCCACATCGATGAAGACACGACACGCATCGCCTTCGAGCAGGCGGAGTTGATGTCATATCTTCATATGCAACCAACCGGGAGCCAGGCATGGCCGACGTTGGAGTCGATGATCCGCTCGGGGCGCAGGTTGGTCGTCTTCACGGAGTCGAATGAAGCGCTGCTTCCCTGGCATCACCGCGCCTACGACTTCATGTGGGACACGGATTACAGCAACCGCATGCCGAGTGATTTCACCTGCGATGTGCTGCGCGGATCACGCGCGCACGGGCTCTTTCTGATGAACCATTTCCTCACCGCGCCGGTCGGCACGATCGCGCTTGCCGAGACGGTGAATCACAACCCGCTTCTCCTGGACCGTGCGCGCCAGTGCCAGACGGAGAGCGGCTTTTTGCCGAACTTCATCGCGCTCGATTTCGTGGAGCGCGGCGACCTGATCGAGACGGTCGAGACGCTGAACGGCTTTTGAAGCCAGCCTCAGCGGCGGGCGTCGCGACCGCGGAAATTCAGCGTCACCTGTCGTCCGAGGTATTGCGCAGCGACCTCTTCCGGCGGTGGTGGAATGTTCGCTTCGGCTTGCGAGATGCGCGTCATCTGCGCCTCGACGCTCTGATCAAAATCGGCGTTGCCGCTTGAGCGACCGATGCGAAATCCACTGATGCGCGTGTCCTCTGCGACGTCGACGACGACGACAGCAACGAGCTCTTGCACCACCTCGTCGGGGATCGTCGTCGGAACGCTCCAGCCGCGTCGGAAGAATGCGTTGAGACGACCGCGATAGATGTCGCCCTCGGTGCCCGTGCGCTCTGTGCCGCCCTCGATGCCCTCCGGATCACCCTCGCGCACACGCGCTTCTTCGCGCTCGGCGAAGACCTGCGCGTCTTCACTCAAGCGCCTCAGCGCATCATCGACGGAGTCACGTTGGCGCGGCTCAAGCGGGCGCTCGATCGGCGGCGTGGGGTTCTCTTCGAGCGAGGGCGCGTGCTGCGGATCGGGCGTGTCTGTCCGCAGGATCGGCACCTGGCGATTGGGCAGTTCGTTGGGGTCGAGCACCTCGCCGAGCTGTACGAAGCGCGCCTGCACGACGTTGTCGACCGGTGGGAGCTCAGCCGGTGTTTCTGTCGGCGAGATCACAGCGACGATCGCCGTCGCGATGCTCCACACGACAAAGGATGCGACCAGGGTGCCTCCAACAAGGCCGATCGCACCCAAGCCCGCGCCGACCAGACGCGGATCAACAGGCGTCTTGTCGAAGAGCGAGCGCGGACGAAAGTCTGCTGGGTCGAGGTACATCCGTGTGCGTTCGTTGGAGAGGGAAGGGCGCTGAAAGCTTGGATGCGATTATGGCGCGGGCGCAGGCACGGGTGCTGCGGGGATCGATCCCTGTGCGGCACTTGGGACGGGCGTGCCGCCTGCGCCCATCGGGTCGGTGACAAGGCCGAGGTTCTCGACGCCTGCACGACGCAGCACGGCAAGCACGCGCACAACGACGCCGTAGGGAACGGTCGTGTCGGCCTGCACGAAGATCTCGCGCTCGCGTTGAAGGCGCTCGTTGTGAAGCAGCACATCTTCGAGGCGATCCCAAGGGACGAGATCTTCACCGAGGAAGACTTGCTGTTGCGCATCGATCGAGAGCAGAAGTTTTTGCTCATCAATGTCCATGCGCGGGGCATCAGCGCGCGGCAGATCGATCTCCACACCAGCCGTCATCATCGGTGCGGCGACCATGAAGATGATGAGCAAGACGAGCATGACGTCGACGAGCGGCGTCACGTTGATCTCACTGAGCGGCGCGCGTCCGCGGCTGGATCCAGTACTCATTCCCATGGCTGGTTCCGATCAGAGGTAGTGGCGCTTGACGATGTTGAGGTAGTCGGCGGCGAACGATTCCGTCTCGCTCTCGAGCACGCGAATGCGACGCACGAAATAGTTGTAGGCCATGACGGCGGGGATCGCGGCGACGAGGCCAATCGCCGTGGCAATCAAGGCTTCGGCGATACCGGGGGCGACAACATCAAGCGATGCACCGCGCTCGGCGCTGATGTTGAGGAACGAATTCATGATGCCCCAGACGGTGCCGAAGAGGCCGATGAAGGGACCAACCGAGCCCGTCGTCGCGAGAATGGAGAGTTGATTCTCAAGCGAGGTCATCTCGCGGCCCATCGTCCGCTTGAGTGAGCGCTCGACGTTCTCGATGTCATCCACCATCGCGCCGCGATCGCTCGCGGTGATCTTGGCGAGCTCGACGTAGCCCGCGTGAAAGACGCGCGCGAGCGGCGAACCCTGAAACGACGAGACACGCGCATAGATGCTCTCCAAGCGCTCAGGCCCCCATTTGTTGCCCTCTTCTTTGCTCCAGAAGATGTCGAGGAACATCGCGCTCTGTTGATCGGCCTGCCGCAGGCGAAGCCACTTCGAGCCCACGATGAACCAGGAGAGAAGGCTCATGCCGACGAGCATCAGCATCACGAGCTTCACGACGAACGAGGCATCAAGGACAAGCTGAAGTGGGTCGAGGCGGTGCGGCTCAGCTTGGGCGACAGCCTGCGCGGCTTGGAGGACGACGGGATGCATTCATCGCCCGGTACTCTTGAATGCAAAAACGCGTCAACAAAACGGCCGGAAGCAAGGGCTCCTCATCGCGGTGCGATCAGCACATGCCGCCGTTCACGCCGATGACCTGTCCGGTGATGTAGCTGGCCTCGTCTGAGCACAGGAAGCCCACGATGCCGGCCACATCATCGACCGTCGCGATGCGTCGCATCGGGATGTGCCTGATGACTTCATCGAGTGGCGTGCCTTGCGCGAGCGCGCCTTGGAACATGTCGGTCTCGACGGGGCCGGGTGCGACGGCGTTGACCGTGATGTGCCTCTTGGCGAGCTCTTGTGCGAGCGCCTTGGTCGCGCCGATGAGACCTGCTTTCGCGGCGGAGTAGTTCACCTGGCCACGGTTGCCGATCACGCCCGAGACGCTCGTGATGTTCACGATGCGGCCCCAGCGCAGCTTCACCATCGGCATCGTGAGCGGCTGCGTCACGTTGTAGAAACCATCGAGCGTCGTCTGGATCACCGACGACCATTGCTGCCTGTCCATCGCGGGGAAGGGCGCATCGGCCGTGACGCCCGCGTTATTGACAATCACGCCAATAGGGCGCGATGCGAAGTCGAGCTTGTGCAGGCCCTCTTGGGTCTCGTCGAAGTTCGCAACGTCGAAACGCGCGAGCTCGGCGCGGCCGCCTTTCTCTTCGATCGAGCGCTTCACCTCTTCGGCCATCGCATCGTTCGAGCGGTAGTGAAGGATCACGGGGAAGCCTGCCTCCGCGAGTTTGATCGCGATGGCTTTGCCGATGCCGCGTGAGGCGCCTGTGATGAGTGCGCGAGGTTTCTCGGAGAGTGTTTTGGCCATGCGCGACTCTACTTTTCGGATGCGGTGGAGGCAGGCGTTTCGTGACGCAGGCTGGGGAAGATGGTCCGCACTTGCGTGACCAAGAAGCCGGTCAGCATGAGCGCGATGCCGAGCGCCTTGGGCAGATCGAGGCTCGATTGCGGCACGCCAAGCCAGCCGCGCTGCTCGAGGATCGTGCCGAGCAAAAACTGTCCGATGAGGATGAGCCCGAGGGCCGTCGTTGGGCCCAAGCGCGGAAAGACCAGCATGCCGCCGACGACGATCGTGAGGCCGCAGAGGGCGCCGCCCCAATGCAGTAGCGGCACCTGCGAGAGCGCGCCCCAACGCGCCGTCTCGGGCCACAAATAGTAGATGGGGATGCTCCCGAGAAGGACGACGGTGTTGCTCACGATGAGGAGCGGGCCGACGCCCACTTGGCCCG
This sequence comes from Sandaracinaceae bacterium, assembly GCA_044373065.1. Lineage (GTDB taxonomy): Bacteria > Myxococcota_A > Polyangia > Polyangiales > Sandaracinaceae > JAFLCL01. The sequence goes on along the minus strand of JBILQT010000013.1, from coordinate 26,520 downwards.
ATGCAGCCGCGTTGAGCGGGCCCTGCACGGCCACGGCGCAGCCGATGATGACCGCGAGGAGATAGAAGAGAAACGACATCAGAGAGACCACCAGGAAGAAGACGAGCGACGCCTTACAGCAAGGCTCGTCTGCTGGCCAATCAGGCACTCAATCCTTGTTGTGACTGCGCGCGAGCACAGGCAGCGCACGTCCCTTGCGACCGGCCGTTGGGACAGGCGCAGGCTCGGTCGCGATGAGTCTCGACGCGAGGTCGATGCCACGGTCGACAAGCTCGCGGGATGCCTCTCGCAAAGGCTCGCTCTCCTGCACGCTCTGCACGTTTCGGTGCATGTCTTCGGCCGTCCATCCGCGTGAATGCGCGATGTAGGGGAACTGCGGAAACTGGCAGCCGAGCTCGCCGAAGAAGCCGAGCATTTGGCCTGCAACGGCCTGCACGTTGTCTTGCCCGCCCGTGATGATCGCGCCGACGACCTTGTTCTGAAGAAGCACGCGATTGGCGATGGTCACTTGGTTTTGGATGCAGTTCATCCGCTCGACCATCTTGAAGTAGAGGCTGCTTGGCGCGCCCCAGCGGATCGGCGTCGCGACCATGAAGACATCGCCCCAATGCACGAGCGCCTCGTAGACGCGATCGAGCTCGTCGTTCGGGTCCATCTGCGTGATCGAGCAAGGCCAGGTGCAGGCGCGTGCGCCCTTGGAATAGAAGCCCTCGCACGCGCGAAACGAAAGATCGCGAAGACGAATGAGCTGCGTCTCGTGGCCTTGTGCCGCTGCGTGCTTAAGCGCCGTCTCAAGCAGCGCCTCGGAGGTCGAGTAGCGCGGATAATCCTTCTGCATGATCGTCGTGGAGATGCCGACCACGCGTGGCTTTCCGTCGCGACGCGCAATGGGCCTCGCAAGCGGATGCAGCGCATGCGGCTTCTTTGCGCGACGGGTCACCGCACGGCTGCTGACCTCCACGCGGCCTTCCACCACGCGCACCGCATACGAGGGCACAACGTCCTCTTCAAAGCCGCGCTCACCGTGCCCCTCGACGCGATGGAACTTCCACTGATGCCAGGGGCACACGACAAAGTCGTCCTCAAGCGAGCCTTGGCCAAGCGGGCCGCCCGCGTGATTGCACGCGCCGTGAATCGCTCCGAAGACGCCCTCGCGAAACGAGAGCGCGACGCGCGCATTGCCCACCATGATTTGCTGGAGCGGCACAAGAGAGAGCTCGCTTGCAGCGCCAACATCCATCCAGTGCTCTACCTCTTCGGACTTCGGATGTTCGCTCACGTATCGACTCCTGTTCGCGTGCGACCGTTGTGATCGCGCGCGATGAGACTAGCCGGGCGAACCCACAAACGTCCCGAATTCAAGCCAGTTGGCGGTAGCAAACATATGAATATAGGACGGGAACAATCGCAGCAGCGAGGACGGCAAAGATGCCGACCATGACGAAGACATGCGTGAAGGCAGTGCACGCCATGAGCAGCCCCGCACACGTGAAGAGCACGCCTGCGACGCGATGCGTGCGCAGCCAGACTTCATCGTCCGCGAGCGTCCAAGGTGTCCGAATACCGACAAAGAAATTCTTGCGCACCTTGCCCATGAGGTTGCCGAGCACAGCGATGGATAGGCCAATGCTGACGCCCACGATGCGTCCCACGGGCAGGTCGTAACCCGCGCTCGCGAAGGCCACCGAGACACTCACAACGCACATCGCAGCGGCGAGCGTCAGCATCATTGCGTCGTACGAGCCGCGAAACGATTCGACCTGAAGACCCTTCGACGGGAGAAGCGGAATCGCGACGTAGACCAGACCCATCACAAGCACAGCGAAGGCGCTGATGAAGGGGCCCCAGGGCTTGGGTGCGAAGCCATCGGCGACACCTTCGATCGACCAATGCGAGGGCACTTGCTCGGGCATCGATGGGTAGAGAAACGAAGGCACGGCGAAGGCGACCACAACGAGTGCGAGCCAAAGGAATGCCTTGAGCGACTTGGATGAAGTCATGACGTCCTCTTCTTCGAAAGCGCTTTCTTGGGCGCAGCCTTCGGTGTCTGAAAGAGGTCGAGCAACATCGCTGCGACATCCTCAAACACACTCGTGTTGATCGAATAGACAAGGCTCTGACCGCGACGCTCGACGCGCACGAGATCGGCCGCCTTGAGCGTGTTGAAGTGGTGCGAGAGGGAGCCCTTGGTGATCGGAAAGTGCTCGGCCAATTCACCCGCGCTGAGCGATTGGTTCTGGAGCAACTTGAGGATCTCCCGACGCGTCGGGTCGGAGAGCGCCTTGAAGATGTCTTGTGTGCGCATCGTGTTTTGATTGTTTGACGATTCTCAAAACGCGCAAGTCGAACGCACTTGGCGGGCGTGCATTCCATCGCATGCGCGAGGATGAATCGGACAACGTCCGACCTTGCAAACCGTGGCGTTTCGTCGATGGAAGGTGTCTTCACGGGAAGGCCCCAGGGAATCCGTCGCGGGCTTTGTCGTAAGTGCTCGCCATGCAAAGTGCGCACGGTTTTGTTCCTGGAGCCCCTGCGATGAAGCGCTGCAGCCCTGTGCTTGGCTGCTTTGGTCTGGCACTCGCGTCGTTCGCAGGGTTCTTCGTTGTTGCGGCGTTGGTGGACGTCGCCATGGGCCTCACCGAAGACCGCTCAGGCCCGCTCTGCGCAGGCGTGATGATGCTTGGCCTCGCGACGGTCGGTGCGCTCTTGATGTGGCGCGGCTTCACCAAGGTTGCCGATGTACCGAACCCCGATCTCAGCGCGGGCATCGCGATGCGAGAAGCCTTCTTGGCCAACGCCGGCCCCATGGATGCGCGCTCCCAACGCGTGAACGAAGCGGCAGGGCTCATGCTGCACAAGCGCTACGTCGAATCAGGCCAAGCCTGGGAGGCCATCGCGCGTGACTTCCCCGAAGAGCGAGGCCAGGCGTACTCGCAGATGGGCGTGGCCTGCTACTTCACCGGTCGCTACGCCGATGCGATCGCTTGGTACGAGCAAGCCCTTCAGCACGGCGCAGACCCGAGCATGATGAAGGACAACATCGATGAGGCGCGGGCAGCGCTGGGGGTGCGGTAGCGACAAGCAGACGCTGAGGCCGCTGCTGTCATATAGCAACAGTGTGGATATATTGTATCAACAAGCCGAACCCCGGAGAGTTGATGTCGCTACTTCTACTAGGAAACCTGGACCGCCCCGAATCAGACTCCGACGAGGACTATCCACCCGCCGTACCCCTCTCCCACGTTCACATCTGCACCACACCCGAAGCCCTTCGGCAGATGGCGAAGTTTTTCCTCCACGTCGCAGACGGCATCGATCGATTTCCAGATGGGCCCATCCATCAGCACTTCGGTGACTTCTGGAACCCCGCGCTGCATTGGCCACAAATCGAAGTTCACTTCGACAGAGCCACCGGGATGGTTCCCAAGGAGTGATCGTCGCTTCCACGTTACCGCGCGCGAAAATGGTCGACCGCGAGTGTGAACGAGGCCTCGCTCTGCGTTCCGGGTAGCTGCTTTTCGAACAAGAGAAGAGCTTGCTGTACCGTATACGGCGTTGGTGCTCGAATCGTCTCGATCGCGAGCGCGAACGAGGCCTCGCACGCATGCGTTCTGGGTACATCCGCACGTGAGCATTCGCGCCGTCATGGCCCGCGTTTGCGACAACCCAAAACGCGCGAACGCGCTTGGACATGTCTCTCGCATGCGGATGCGTCACCTCGCGACGGCGCGGCGTTCAGTCATTGTTTCTCTGTGTCCGGTGCGGAGCGCGACTCGATCGTCGAGAGGTATTACTTAAAACATATCTCCATACGAGGGTTATGCCGGGCGCAGCATCTCTGGAGGCACCTCCACCCCCCGCGTACGACAGGCCAGACGCACCTCCTGTTGCCAGGCATCGAATCGAATTCGCATGGGATGCGAGGGAGATTTCGCTTCGCTCGTGGGGCGGGGATTGGTCCACACCTCGCTTGCGTACATGCGCATCCGCGCCTCGTGCTCTGGGGAGGTCGGAGGCACGCGCAGCAAGATCTCGGCTTGCTTGGCCTGGCGCGCGGTCCACACGTCGAGCGGCTCTTTCGGGCGCGACTCTTGGATGGTGATCACCTCGGGCATGACGTTCTCAAGGAGTGCGGCGTGAAGTCGATCGTGACCGTCGAGCACCAGATGCGTCGCAAGGCCTGAGCACCACATCGCGAGCACGGGAGGGAGCGTCTTCTTGCGCGCGAGCTTGCGGAAGAAGCGCACGCGGCCGTCGTTCGCGGGCGAGAGAACGCGCGTGGGGAGAAGGTTCGTGTAGACGCGATCCCAAGGGTAGTAGCCCTCGTCCACGGCCTCCTGCATCTCGCGGAGCATCCATACGCAGCTGTTGGGTGAGTGATTGTGATCGCGACTCCTGTGGATCGTCGCAGTGACATCACCGCCGCGAAAAGGCGATGGGCTCGACTCCTCGCGCAGGAGTTCGGCGAAGGTGCGCGTCCATGATGCGCTTGGGTTTCGCTTCTCCGTGAGGGGCGCCAAGCGAAGCGGCGATGGGCCCTCTGCGATCACGACATCGCACTCGTAGTAGCCCTCCGTGGGGCGCATCCACATGCGCGGCACCTCACCCATCATCAGGCGCATGGCGCCGCTCGGATGCAGTTGAATGTGCACGGGCGCGATGCGCGAAGGCCCGATGCCTCGCACGAGAATCGCATTCTCTTCTGCGTCCTGTGCGGTGAGTCGCAGCACGGGGCGGGCGTTGCGGGCATGCATGGCGTGGATCGTGCGCTGACAATGCGAGGAGTGCCGCATGAGAACAGACCGAACGTTGGATGAGCTCTGGGAGACGACACCGCATGCGGTGGATGTGTTCAAGCCCGAGGCGATCAACGATCAGCCCCTGGCTGCGCAGCGCTATCTGCGGCATGCGATTCAGCCGGACGCGAGGCTCTGGTCGGCCGTGCGACTCACGATGCACGGGACGATTCGACTGGGCGATGCCTGGCTCCCTTTCACCGGCGTGCAGGTGAATCGTTGGGATCGCGGCTTTGTCTGGCAGGCGAGGGTGACGATGCATCACCTGCCGATCACGGGCTCAGACCGCTGGGTGGATGGCGAGGCGAGCATGCGCTGGAAGCTGCTTGGCATCTTTCCCGTCGTGACGGCGCAGGGTGTGGATGTCAGGCGCTCTGCGGCCGGTCGCTTCAACATCGAGGCGATGATGTTGCCCACCGTTTGGCTCGGCGCGGATGTGCGCTTCAAGGAATCAGATCCCAAGCAAGCGCAGGCGTTTGTGCACGCCCACGGAGAGAGCTCGCGCATCGATATTGCCGTCGACCCAAGCGGCGCGCCGCGCTCCTTTTCTGCCTCACGTTGGGGCAATCCTGCGGGCAGCGCGTTTCACTACGAGGACTTCGGCGGCCTCATCGAGGAGGAGCGAACGTGGAGCGGTGTGACGATCCCCTCGAAGCTTCGTCTCGGTTGGTTTTGGGGCACGCCGCGCTTTGCAGAGAAGGGAGGCGAGTTCTTTCGCGTCACGATCGACAAGGCCGAGTTTCGCTAGCGCACTTTTGGTTTGATGTTGCGAACACGCTCTCGCGCGCACACGCGCTTCGGCTATCTTCGCGCCGCGTGAGGCCCCCACCAGCCTCCACGCAAGAAGGAGACGACGATGACCAGCGTGCGCAAGTTCATGGAGCGCCATTACCTCCACTTCAACAGCCGCGAGACGGTTGCTGCAGCGAAGGCCTACGAAGAGCACATCCAGGCCGGCGGCAAGATGATGATCACGCTTGCGGGCGCGATGAGCACTGCGCGCATCGGACGCATCCTCGGGCGCCTGATCCGCAAGGGCTACGTGCATGCGATCTGCTGCACCGGCGCGAACCTCGAAGAGGACATCTTCAACCTCCTCGCCGCCAACGACTACAAGATCATCCCCGACTACCGAGGCCTGCGCGCGGAGGACGAGAAGGCGCTCTACGACCAGGGCTACAACCGCGTCACCGACACATGCATCCCTGAGACGATCATGCGTCACATGGAAGACCGCCTGATCAAGGCCTGGGCGAAGGCGGGCAAGAAGGGCGAGCGCAAATTCGAGAGCGAGTTCCTCTTCGAGGTGCTGGGCGACAAGACGCTCGAGAAGCACTTCCAGATCCCGAAGGAAGACTCGTGGATGCTCGCTGCGATGGAGATGGGCATCCCCGTCTACTCGCCGGGCTGGGAGGACTCGACGACGGGCAATATGTTCGCAGCGGCCGTGTGGCGTGGCGATGTCGCAAACCATCAAGTGGTGAAGAGCGGCACCGAGCAGATGGAACATCTGATGCGCTGGTACATGGACGCGAGCGGTTACAACGCTGCGAAGGCCAAGGCCGAGAAGAAGGACAAGAAGGGCGGCAAGGCGGACAAGGCAGAGGCCAAGTCTGTCGACAAGGCTGCGGACAAGTCCGACAAGAAGGCCGACAAGAAGGCTGCGAAGAAGGCCGAGAAGGCTGCCGAGAAGGCTGCCGAGAAGGCCGCAGAGAAGGCTCCCGAGGAGCGCGGTGGTGGTCTCAAGATCGACCATCCGAGCGTGGGCTTCTTCCAGGTCGGCGGCGGCATTGCAGGCGACTTCGCGATCTGCGCGGTGCCCGCGATGATCCAAGACCTCGAGCTGGAAGACCTTCCATTCTGGGGCTATTTCGCGCAGATCAGCGATGCCGTGACGAGCTACGGCGGCTACTCGGGCGCAGTGCCGAACGAGAAGATCACCTGGGGCAAGCTTGAGGTGGATACACCGAAGTTCATGATCCAGAGCGATGCGACGATCGTGGCGCCGCTCATCTTCGCGTACCTGCTCAACGACTGAAGCGCGTCGAAATTACATGACGAGAAAAGCGATGAGTGGAGAGCCATTCATCGCTTTTTTCATGAGGAGGTCCGCATGGTTCCGATGATCTGCAGTGGGCTTGTGTTGGCGTCGTTCGTCGGCGTCGTGCTCTGGATCATGTCGATGCGCAGAGAGGCGGCGCTGAGCCGCATGGGCATGTCGCGCCATGACTTGGCGTTGAAGGCAGCGGTAGAGGCTTACGCTGTAAGGCGCGGCGCGAGCGTGACTTTCGATGGCCTTGCGATGCATGTGAAGGGGCCTCTCAGTGAGGGCACCAAAACCATGCATGCGCTGAAAATCATGTGCCCGCTGGGCGCGGAGGCGAAGTGGGAGCTCTCGATCGGCTTCACGCTGCGCGAGTTCATTCCCGATGCATTCGATGAGAGCTTCGCGAAGGCGGCCGCCAATGATCTCGCGAAGATTGCGCCTCAGATTGCTGCGCTGAGCGACGATGAAGTGCGTGCGCGATTGCGTGCGAAAGTCGTCTCCACACGCTCGCCCTCCGAGGGCCTTGTGACGTGTACACGCCCACTCTCGAAGCGCTTTGAGCTGCGTGTGGTGCTCGATGGCTTTGGGCTCAATGGCCTGCCGAGCGCAACGCGTGCGCGTCTCTCCGAGGGCGATGAAGCGCTGGTGCAGCAGGCGATGACGCAGACGTTGTCGAGCCCGCCGCAGCTCGATGAGGGCGCGGTGAAGGGCGCACACGCGCATGTTTGGCTGAGTCGCGCGGCGGAGATGTTTGGCCCGGTGCCGCATGTGATTGTGGCCGAGGGCGAGGGCCTTCGCTGGATGACCGCAACGCCCGAGCGGAGCGAAGAGAGGCTCCTTGAGCTTGCGCGCGCCTCGATGGAGACCGGGCCGATGAAGGGCGCGATGTGGGGTTGGGATGGGCAAACGCTTCACGAGGCGACGGTCGTGACGCACTCAATCATGGGCCCGACTACGCCGGACTACACACTCACGTTGCCCCTCTCGATGCACCCCTTGCTCGGCATCGTGGCCTCGGCGGACGGCTCGTTTGGCGTGAAGCGCCGACGCTGAAGGCTGGCTCCTACACCGTGTCGCAGCCAGCCGCACGTGCGGGGCCGCGCATGCCGCAGTCGACGTTCGCGTCGTTGGTATTCGCATCATCGGTCGTGCTCGCATCGGTCGTGCTCGCATCGGTCGTGCTCGCATCGGTCGTGCTCGCATCGGTCGTGCTCGCATCGGTCGTGCTCGCATCGGTCGTGTTCGCATCGGTGGCGTCGGTGGTGCTCGCGTCCAGATCGACGCTGCTCATCCCCGCATCCATTGGGCCGATGTGGGCGTCCGCGTTGGCGTCGAACTCGGAGAAGGAGCCGACGTCGGACGTGCCCGCGTCGGTCGTGCTCGCATCGGTGTTCGCATCGGCCGTGCTCGCATCGGTGTTCGCATCGAGCGTGGCTGCATCGAATGCGTCGACGGGCGTGGACGCCGCATCGATCGCGCCATTCGTGCTGCACCCCATCGATGCGACCAAGACAGGCGCGAGATGACGGGGGTTCATGGCTCTGAGTGTGCAGTGCTTCACGCAAGCGCGTCCAACTCCGCGTCTTGTTGCGTCCTTTGGAGGGATGCCCCGTCTTTGAATTCAGGAGGTTCCGATGACCGAACTGAATGAGAACAGGATGCTGAGTGAAGACCGTGTGCGCGCGCTTGTGCGTGAGACGTATGGCGCCATCGCGCGTGCCGATTCAAGCGCCGCGCAGGTTGGGTGTTGCGGGCCATCCGCATCGTCTGCGCCTTCTTGCTGCGGGCCGGGCCCAGCGCTCTCTTCCTCGATGCTTGGGTACAGCGAAGGCGAGCTTGCGGCCTTGCCCGAGGGCGCAAACCTTGGCCTTGGATGCGGCAATCCCAATGCGATTGCGGCGCTGCGTGAGGGCGAGACGGTGCTCGATCTGGGCAGCGGTGCAGGCATCGACTGCTTCCTCGCGGGCAAGCAAGTGGGCGCCAAGGGCCGCGTGATCGGGGTCGACATGACGCCCGACATGATCGCCAAGGCGCGCTCGAATGCCGCGCGTGTCTCAGCCACGAACGTGGAATTTCGCCTGGGCGAAATTGAGCACCTTCCTGTCGATGCGGGCCAGGTCGACGTCATCTTGTCGAACTGCGTGGTGAACCTCTCACCCAACAAAAAGGGCGTGTTTCTCGAGGCATTTCGCGTGCTCAAGGCAGGAGGCCGTGTGGCGATCTCGGATGTCGTGATGCTGAAGCCGCTGCCCAGCGAGCTTGCTGAGGAGGCGATCGCGCTCTCGGGATGCGTCGCCGGTGCGGCCACGGTGGACGAGCTCAAGTCAGCGCTTGAGGCCGCGGGCTTTGTGAACATCCGCGTCGCGGTGAAGCCCGAGAGTCGTGCGTTCATCGCCTCGTGGTTGCCAGGCTCAGGCGCCGAAGACTACGTCGCATCGGCTACGATTGAGGCGAGCAAGCCCGGCGGCGCGAAGGCCTGCTGCGGCCCAACCTGTTGTCCGTGAAGCGCAGCGCGCATACGCGGGAGTCACGATGTCCTTGGCGACGCACACCGAAGTGATGAGTGAGCGCTACGAAGAGCTTCGAGCCCGGCTCGTGCCTTTCGTGGCGCGTCGTGTCCCCCACGCGGATGTCGACGATGTGGTGCAGGAGGTCTTTGTGCGCTTAAGCCGTCATCGCGCGCAGCTCGTGCACGAGGAGCGCTACGACGCGTGGATGTGGGCGATTGCGCGCAATGCCGTGGAGGACAGGCATCGCGATCGCGCGCGTCATCCGCTGGCGCATGTGGAGGGTGAGACCGAGCCGGGCGCGCATCCGCCGATCGATGCGACGCATCACGAGCAGCACGTCGAGGCGATCCAAGAGGCGCTCGCCTCGCTGGTTGCGCCGCTCATTGCGATGCTGCCCTCGCCCTACCGCGAGGCACTCACGTTGGTGGAGCTCGAGGGGCTCACACAGCTTGCGGCGGCAGAGATGCTTGAGGTGCCGCTCTCGACGATGAAGGCGCGGGTACAGCGCGGGCGCGTGAAGCTTCGCGCACTCTTTGACGGCTTCTGCGAGATCAGCGTCGATGCACGTGGACGCGTTGTCTCCTGCGAGCCGCGCGCGATGCCCTGTGCTCAGCCCACGAGCTGTGAATGCGGTGCCGATCCGAACGTTCGAAACGCGTGACCTCACCTCGGAACTTGCGCTCAGAGGAAAATGCCCAAGAGACTGCGCCCATGGGTCTCTCCCTCGACTTCGAACTCGAAGATGCCGAAGGCAACGTGCACTCCCTCTCGGAGTATCGGGGCCAGGTGCTCGTGCTCTTCTACGAGTCGCGTGAACACGTGCAGGACAACTTCACGCTGAAGCGCAGCTTCATGCATCCACGTCGCGCGCCCTTTCATCGACCACGCGTGCTTGGTGTGGCGAATGTGAAGTCACTCAACTTCGCGCCTGCCCGCACGTTCACGCAAAAAGCCGTGCGCGCGATTCAGAGCAAGTTCGACCTGGAACTCTTGCTCGATTGGGAAGGTCGGCTGCTGGGTGCGCCCTTCTTCTTCGACCCGACGACGAGCAACGTCCTGGTGCTGAGCCCTCAGGGCGAGATTCTCTTTCGACATCGCGGCGTGCTCAGCCCGCAAGATCGTGAGCGCTTTGTGCGTGCGATCTCCGAGCGGATCGATCAGCCCGATCACGCGGCGTAAGAAACCGCTCAGCTGTCCGCGAACTTTTCGCGCATCTCGAGGAACTGAAGAAACTCGCGCAGGCGATTCACATCGCGCACGAGAAAGCCCACGCGGCCTGTGTCGTCGGTTGTCTCCTCGGCGATGCGAAGGCGCCCCAGGCGCACCAGCGTGTCGTTCGCCTCCTCCACCTCGACGCCCACATCGGCGCTCAGCGCCTCGCGATCGAGGGGGACGAAAATGCCTTCGGTCACGTCTTCACCGATGAGCTCGACTTGCCGCGCAAGCCCGAGGATCACGCGCGCTTTGGCATCGCGGTGAAGGAGCACCTCGATGAGCTCGTTCGCCGCATCGAGGCGCTGCGAGAGCTTCTTGATCAAGCGCACCGCGATCTCCGCATTGCCCTTCACCATCTGCTCAAACGTGCGCGGATTGAGCACGAGCAGCTTTGCATCCTCGACCACCTCGGCCGTTGCGGAACGAGGCTTCTCGTTGAGGATCGACATCTCGCCGAAGAACTCACCGGGGCCAAGCACCGCAAGGGTTTTGGAGGTCTCCGTGTCGCCCTCGTAGCTGTCTTTGCGAATGCGAACGGCGCCCTCGCGGATGACGTACATGACGTCGCCCTTTTCGCCTTCTCGGAAGAGAATGTCGCCCGCTGGGCTGGTGAGGCCGAAGCGAGCGAAGAGTGGATCGCTCTCGGACATGCCCGAAGCGTATCCGATCAGCGCAAGCCCCGCGAGATGGGTGCTGCCTTAACGCTCAGTACACCAAATACAGGTCCCCATACTTCCAAGTACAGGTCCCGTACTTTTAGGTACAGGTGCCCGTACTTTTTGACGTGACCTCAGAGCGAGCGAAACGCCTCGATGAGGAAGTCGCGCAGCACTGTCACCTTGCGGGGCAAATGCTTGCCGCTCGCGTGCACCAAGTAGAGCGCGCCCATGCGTGCGACGTGCTTGGGAAGCAGGTGCACCAAGCGCCCCTTGGCGAGGTCGTCGCGTACGAGAAAGGCGGGGACGATGCCGATGCCAATGCCCGAGCGCACGGCCTCGGTGATGAAGCCGAACTCGTCGCAACTCATCGCCCCGCGCACCTCCACGCTCGTTGAGACTCCGGCGGATTCAAGCGTCCACGTCGTCGCGCCGCGCATGGCCCGAAAGAGCACGCATTCGTGGGCCGCGAGCCCTTCGACGGTGGTGGGCGCGGTGTGGTTTGCGAGGTAGCTCGGTGCTGCGCAGACGAGCATGTCGACGTCCGAAACCTTGCGCGCCACGAGCGTGCTGTCGCGCAAAACACCCGCGCGAATCGCGAGATCAAACCCCTCGCTCACGATGTCGACCGTGCGCGTCGTGAGCACGACATCGAAGTGAAGGAGCGGGTAGAGCTTGCGAAAGCGCGCGAGCGCATCGGCCAGGAAGTACGTGCCGATCTCGTTCGGGGCCGTGATGCGCAGCGTCCCACTTGGCACCTCAACGGACTCCGAGACGACATTCGATGCCGCACGCAACGCGAGCACATGCGGCCTTGTCTCATCGTAGAGCGCTTGCCCGGCATCGGTCGGTGCGAGCACCCGGCTTGTGCGCTGAATCAGCCGCACACGAAGGCCATCTTCGAGGCGGCTTATCGCGCGACTCACCGTGGATTTCGGCACGCCGAGCACACGTGCTGCCGCGCTCATGCTGCGTCCTTCGATCACGCGGACAAAGACGTCGAGATCATCAAGTTGGACATTCGTGTCCACGGCCCTCTGGGTGCTTTCCTTGCGCGTGCTCGTCATCTGCCGCGCATGTTAGCGTTTTCTTCCAACGATGAAGCGAGCGCCCGCCTACACCCTGCGCACCGATCGTCTCGTGGTGCGCTGTTACGAGCCGAAGGACGCACCTCGTGTCCACGAGCTCATCCTTCGCAACAAGGCACACCTCTCGCCCTACATGGGCTGGGCCCTGCGGGAGCCGATGACCTTCGACGACCGCGTGGAGTTGATCCGCGGCTTCCGCGGCCGCTTCGATCTCGGCGAAGAATATTTCTACGGCATCTTCCTCCTCGACGGCACCTTCATCGGCGGCACGGGATTGCACCCACGCTGCGGCCCCGAGGGCATCGAGATCGGCTACTGGATCGACGAGGCGCAGCAACGAAAAGGCTTCATCACCGAGGTCGCCGCCGTGCTCGCGAAGCATGCGCTGATGGACCTCGAGCTCGCCCGTGTGGAGATCCACACCGACCCGCGCAACGAAGCCTCCAATCGTGTTGCGGAGAAGCTCGGCTTCACGCGCGAGGGCATTCTCCGCAAGCGCTACCCGTACACACACAACGACCTTCGCGATGTCCTTCACTGGACGCTCTTCCGCGAAGACATCGGCCGCGCAGCGCGCGTGAACTGGGCGCGGTATCAAGCCTTCGATGCCATCGACCGACCCTTCACGCTCTGACCTCTCACGACCTGAGGACTTCGTGCGCTGGCTGCGTGCAGAAGGCGCGCATCACGATCTCGTCTCCTACGTCGAGGGCCGCAACGAGAACCTCGACGCGTTCTGGGCCACATGCCCGCGCGGTGATTGGATGCTTGCGCTCCTCGCTCGCGACGTGACTGCGACGGAGACCCTGGTCGCCCTTGCTGCGAAGCTCGCGCAGATCGCGAAAGACCAACTCTCGGAGGAGGCCTCGCTCGCGCGTGACGTGCTCGCGCAGCTTGCGATGAACGCAGAGATCGAGCCTTCGCGGATTGCCGCACTGGAGGCTGAAGCCGAGCGCCAGGCAGACCCGGCAGCACATCACGCGATGCTTGCCGTGCTCATCGCAGCACGCGCGCACGAGGCGCCTCTCGACGTGCCGAACCTTGTCCCACTGCTGGTTCAAGCCGCCGTCTTTGATGCGGGCGAGTGCGCATACATGGCCGTCATCGGCTACGTGCAGAGGCAGGCTGCGGAGATCATTCGCGCGGAGCAGCCTCACCTTCGTGTGAGTGCAGGCTGAAGCAAGCACAGACACCGCGCGCCTTCGTGTTAGCGTTCAAGCACATGAACCAAGAGCCTGTGCTGGCCGAAGTCGAAGTGGATGACGCGGCGCTCCTTCTTCAGTTGACGGGTGCAGGTGCAACGCACTTGAACACGCTCTCGAAGGAGTTCGCAGTCGAGACGGGTGTGCGAGGAAGTCTCATCATTCTCAAGGGCCCGCGCGATGCTGTTCAAGCCGCGCAGCGTGCGTTGATGGAGATCCTCGGTGTCTTGCAGACAGGTCAGATTCGCTCGGGCGAAGTCGATCGGTCGATCAAGACGATGAAGAACCATCCGGAGGCCAAGCTCTCCGATTTGGTGAACGACGTGATCCTCGCGACACCGCGAAAGACGATCACGGCCAAGGGCGTGGTGCAGCAGCGCTACGTGCAGCTGATTCGTCAGCACGACATCGTCTTTGGTGTGGGCCCGGCCGGTACCGGCAAGACCTACCTCGCGATGGCGATGGCCGTGAAGTCGCTGATGGAGAAGCGCGTCAAGCGCATCGTCCTGACGCGCCCAGCGGTCGAAGCGGGCGAGAAGCTCGGCTTTCTTCCGGGCGATCTCGCGGAGAAGGTGAACCCCTATCTGCGCCCACTCTACGACGCGCTCCACGACATGATGGACGTCGAAAAGGCGCAGGCCCTGGTGGAGCGCAACATCATCGAGGTCGCGCCGCTCGCGTTCATGCGCGGTCGCACGTTGAACGACTCGTTCGTCATTCTCGATGAGGCACAGAACACGTCCGTCGAGCAGATGCGCATGTTCCTCACGCGCCTTGGTTTCGGCTCGAAGGCCGTCATCACGGGCGACGTCACGCAGGTGGATTTGCCCGGTGGCACACGCAGCGGCTTGCTCGATGCGGTGCGCTTGCTGGAGAACGTCGAGGGCATCGGCGCTGCGTTTTTCACGGACCAGGATGTCGTTCGTCATCCCCTCGTTGCGCGCATCGTGAAGGCCTACGAGTGGCGCGATGGAGTCGAAGAGCAGGAGCGCGAGGAGCGCCGTCTTGCGCGTGAGGAGCGTCTTCGCTTGGCTCGCGAGGCGCGCGATGAGGACTCGGGGAGATGAGCCGACGCGACACGCACGACACGGAGATGTCTGACCTCTCTCCTTCCGTGATCACACGTGCGTGTGAGCTTGAGCCGCGTCTCGGTCAGGGCCTTCGCATTGAGCTTCATGAGCTCGCGACCGAGGTGCAGCGCGGTGAGGCGCTTGTCGTGGTTGTCTCGACATCCTCGCTGCGACGCGGCGTGCTCGACCCGTACCTTCAGCGCGTTGCACAGGGGCAGGTCGGCGTTGTGCTCGTGGGTGCCTTTCCTGAGGCGTTCTTGGAGCAGGTGCCGGCCGTTGCGATTGTCTCGCATGTCACCGACATGATGGCGGTCGACCCGTTCTATTTGGCGATCGCCAATGCGCTTGAGCGCGTGGAGCTCAGGCTCGCCTCGGAGCGTCGTGCGAAGTGGATCACAAGATATCGATATGAATTAAATGAGCTGATCGAGATCTCTCGCGCGATCTCCCAGGAGCGTGATCTCGATCGCCTGCTCGGCCTCATTCTTGAGAAGAGCCGCTTCATCACAGGATCGGACGCGGGCAGCATCTACGTCGTCGATCACTCGCAGGGGAGTCATCAGAAACGCCTGCGTTTCAAGCTCTCGCAGAACGACTCGGTCGACTTCGCCTCAAAGGAATTCGTCATCCCAATGACGACGCGTTCGATCGCCGGCGCCGCGGCGGTGATGAAGCGCGTGATCAACATTCCGGATGTCTACGATCTCGTCGATACCTCGGGGCCACGCGACACGCTGCGGATGGACTTCACGCCCGAGGGCACCTCGCTCTTGCCGCCCAGTGGTGAGACGCCGCTCTTCACGTTCGATCCCTCCTTCGACATCAAGGTGGGCTACCGCACGCGCTCGATGATCGCGGTGCCGCTCATCTCGGCGGAAGAGGATGTCATCGGCGTCATCCAGCTGATCAACCGCAAGCGCGACCCCAGCGCGAAGCTTGATCCGACGCGCGTGGATCACGATGTGCTGCCTTACGATCAGCGCAGCGAAGACCTGCTCGGTACGCTCTCGGCGCAGGCCGGCATCGCGCTCGAGAATGCGCTCCTCTACGACGAGATTCGCCGCATCTTCGATGGCTTTGTGCGCGCGAGCGTGCAGGCGATCGAGCAGCGCGACCCGACGACGAGCGGTCACTCTCTCCGCGTCTCGGTGCTCTCCGTCGCACTCGCAGAGGCCGTCGATAAGACGGATACCGGCGCGTACCAGTCGACGATGTTCTCGCGTCGTGAGCTCAAAGAGCTTGAGTACGCCTCACTCCTGCATGACTTCGGCAAGATTGGCGTGCGCGAGGAAGTGCTGATCAAAGCGAAGAAGCTCTACCCGCACCAGCTCGACAATGTGCGTCAGCGCTTCGCCTACGCGAGCCTTCAACTCGAAGCGAAATTCCTTGAGCGAAAGATCGAGGCCATCCGCGGCGGTGCCACGCAGGATGAGCTCCTCGCACTCGATCACGAGGTCGCACTGAAGAAGGGCGAGCTTCAGTCGGCGCTCCAATTCATCGAGTCGGCCAATGAGCCCACCGTGCTCAAAGAGGGCGATTTCAGCCGCATCCACGAGCTCGGCAACCTTTGCTACACGGACCACTGCGGCCATGCGCAGGCGCTGCTGACGCCCGACGACATCGTCTGTTTGCAGGTCACCAAGGGCTCGCTCAACGACCGCGAGATCGACGAGATTCGCTCGCACGTCGTGCACACGCGAAACTTCCTCAAGCAGATCCCCTGGGGCAAAAACTTCGTGAACATCCCCGAGATCGCGGGCGCGCATCACGAGAAGCTCAACGGCAAGGGCTACCCCGATGGACGCACGGCCGAGCAGATCCCCGCGGCCTCGAAGATCATGACGATCGCCGACATCTACGACGCGCTCACAGCGCGCGATCGCCCCTACAAGAAGGCGATGCCGATCGAGCGCGCAATCTCCATCCTCGGCTTCGAGGTGAAGGACGGGCACGTCGACGGCGAGCTGCTTCGCATCTTCACCGAGAGTGAGTGCTGGAAGCGCGTCGACGGGCTCACGTAGGCCGTGAACGTCGTCGCGCTTGTCGCGGACGCCGCGCCCTTCTCGATGCTCGCACTGTCTGCTGCATGACGAGCCCCGTCTGGGTGGTCTCTGCGGTGAGCCTGTTCGTTCCCAACAAACGCCTACGATTGACCGCAGGCACCGCGACTGTCCTCAGTGGCCTCTTCATTCTCGCGCTGGGTGCGGCGTCGTATTTCTACGGCTTGAGCCCTCCGACCTTTGCAGACCGATACGGAGACTCCGGCAGAGCCGCGGAAGTTGCGCGATCGCTTCGACAGCACGCCGCACAAGAGCTTCTGCTTTTTGAAGCGCTGGGCGCTCTCCCTCTGCTTCTCGGTGGAGTTGCGCTCGCGCTCAGTGTGCGGATGTCGCCGGAGAAGAAGACCTAGGGCAGTTTGCAGCTCAACTGATTCGCTCATTCGGCACGCAAGATTTTGATTTCAGCGCCAGCGCCCCCGCAGGGAGCGACTGAGGCGTGGCAGCGCCACGTCGCAGGGAGCGACCGAGGAGGTAAGCGGCGATCAAATCAAAAGATAAGTGCCCTAGCGCTCAAGCCGCGTGCACGTCGTGGCGCGTGGCCACCGACTCTTGCGGCGAGGGCCCGAGGCGCAGCATCGAGAGCAGCGTGCGATCGACCGTGGCTCGGTCGGTGACGAGCGGGGCGAGGGCGCGCGAGAAGGAGCGCATCGAGTGGAAGCGGTCTTCGGGGTCGCGGGCCATCGACCGTGCGATCACTTCGTCGAACGCGAAGGAGAGGTCGTGACGCAGCAGGCCTGCGCGCGGTGCGTCCTCGCGAATGATGCGGCGAAGGAGGTTCGCAACGTTCGAACCGGTGAAGGGCATGCGGCCCGTGACGGCTTCGAACATCACGATGCCGAGGCCGAAGATGTCTGCGCGTCCGTCGACGTTGGGGTTGCCTGAGGCTTGCTCCGGAGAGACGTAGCTCGGCGTGCCGAAGACGCGTCCTTGCTCGCGCTCACGCTCATCACGGGGCGCGCGCTCACTTGCGCAGACACCGAAATCGAGGAGACGAATGCGGAGCGAGCCATCGTCGGCGCGGTCCATGAAGATGTGTTCTGGCTTCACATCACGATGCACATAGCCGTGCTGATGCGAGGCATGGAGGATCGTCGCGACGCGCATCGCGATAGCGCCCACCACATCGGGTGCGAGCACGCCGGTGCGGCGAAGAAGACGCTGCAAGCACTCACCACGGATGCGCTCCATGACGATGTAGGGCGAGCCATCGGCGCCCTCGAAGCCCGAGAGAATGCCCTCGTCGTAGACCGTGACGATGCTCGGATGCACGACGGTGCGCGCGACCTCACCCTCGCGCTTGAGACGACGCACGAGATCTGCGTTGTCGACAAACGTGGGGCGAAGGACTTTGACGACGAGGTTCTCGCCATCGACAAGACGCACTGCCTCGAACGCGACCGCGGTGCCGCCAATGCCGAGCACCTCGCCGATGCGATAGCGACCATCCAGCACACGACCACGCAATTCAGCGCGCTCGAAGGAGTGCGCAGTTCGGTTCGGTGATTCGGCTTTTTGCATCGGTGAGCCCTTCGAGACGTCGTTCGGATGGCGAACGAAGGGACCCTCTTGCAGCCACGCGATGGGGTCAAAAAAACGGCTACGCTCTGTCGATGCGAATCCTCTTGATGCGTCACGGAGAAGCCGTTCCTGAAGGGGAATTCGATGAGGCGAGGCACCTCACTGCGCGCGGTCGAAGCGACGCACAGAAGAGCGCGGTGCACCTTGCGCAAGCGCTTCTGCGTGAGGCGCCGCGAGCACGCGTCTCGCTCGTTGTCTCAAGTCACCTCGTGCGTGCAGTGCAGACCGCCGAGCTCGTGATGGCTGCGCTGCGCACACAAGGGGTCGAGGTGGTCGACATGCTCGAAGCCGACCCAACGCTCGCCCCAGACAGCCCACCGAGCCACGCACTCGCGCGACTGACCAAGCGCGCTGAGCGCATCGCAGGTGCAGGCACCGACGCGTTCATGCTCGTCGTCTGCCATGAGCCGATCATCCGCGGCCTCGCGGCCGGCATCGTCCAGCGCAACACGTTTGCGCCCTTCGTCACCGCCGGCTGCGCGTGTTTTCAAGATGGTGTGGAGCGCTTCGCCGTGAGCCCAGAAGGCCGCGTGCGATGAGCGATGCGCGCGTTCTTGAGTTCGTGAAAGAAGGACGCCACGAGGAGGCCGCAGCGCTCTTGGTCAGTGCGGGAAAGCGCGCGGATGCGGCTTCGCTTCTCGCACAGGGTTGGAAGTATCCCGAGGCCGTCTCGCTCGCCCTTGAGTCAGAGCGCCCGCATGAGGCCTACACGCATGCGGTGCTCTCGCTTCAAGCGGCTCTTGTCGAGCAGGCCCTCGAGGGGCTGAGCGCGAACGCGGAGGCATCGAAGAAGGCGGCGGATTTTGCCGAGAGCAAAGGGCGACTGCGTGAGGCGGCGGTGCTGCGTCGATCGGCGGGCGAGCTGGCAGTGGCAGCGACCCTCTTCGAGCAAGCGGGTGAGCTCGGCCTTGCGGCGCGTCTTCACGAGGCCACGGGGGATTTTCGCAAGGCCGGCATGCTCTACGAGAAGCGCATGACCGAGGCGCCCGAAGACGGGTCGAGTGCACTCGCTCTCGGAAGAATTCTCCTTGGATTTGGGCGCAATGAGCACGCATTGCGTGCGCTTCAACGTGCGGCCGCGATCGAGGAGACGGCGTTGCTTGCGGCGCCCTTCATGCTGCGCGCGCTTGTGAATCTTGGGATGCGCGATGCAGCAGGCGAGGTGCTCGACAAGCTTCGTGTGAACAACCCGGAGTTGCCCGTCGATGTCGATGCGGCAGTGAAGGCGCTTGTGACATCCGCGCTCGTGCCAGAGACGGGCACAAGCGAGCTCTTGCTCGGTCGCTACAAAGTCGAGGCGACGCTGGGTGCGGGCGGCTCGGGTCGCGTGCTCCGTGCACACGACATGCTCTCGATGCGCGCGGTGGCTGTGAAGGTGCTGAGCACGGCGCGTGGCGCACAAGGCCGTGATGCGCTCGCGCGCTTTGCCAAGGAAGCGCAGGTGGCCGCGGGCATCGATCATCCGAATGTCGTTGAGGTCTTCGACTACCTGCCCGACGGGCCCCTGCTCGTCATGGAGTTGATGTCTGGCGGGACGCTCGAAAGCCGCTTGCAAGAAGGCGTTCCGACCTCCCCGCTCTTTGCGCGTCATGTCGTGCGCAGCGTGCTTCAAGCTCTTGAGGCTGTGCATCGACGCGGCGTCATTCATCGCGATCTCAAGCCCGCGAATATCTTCTTCGGGCCCGGTGGTGAGGTGAAGGTCGGCGACTTCGGCGTCGCACATCTGACCGACGCACAAGCGACGCTGACGGGCGCGATGATGGGCACCTTGGCCTACATGGCGCCCGAGCAGATCACGGGCGAGGGCAACCCCGATGCATCGACCGATCTCTACGCGCTCGGCGTGGTCCTTCATCGCCTGCTCACAGGCTCGCTTCCCTTCCCCGGGCCCGACTTTGTCGCGCAGCATCTCAGCGATACGCCGCCTCTACCGAGCGCCTCGGCACCCTGGCTCGATGCCTCGTTCGACAGCCTCGTGCATGCCTTGCTCGCGAAGGAAAATGAGGCGCGACCCCGCAGTGCGAGTGATGTGCTCTTGGCCCTCGACGCGCTCGGCTTTCGACAAGCCGAGGAGGCCTTCGAGCTCGCACGTGCAACCTCTGGGTTGCAGGTTCCGAGGCGCGCGACGATGCCTCCCTCAGGCTCGAATGCGCCCTCCAACACACCCGCGTCACTCGGCACGCGCTATGTGCCCAAGGGCATGGTGGATGTCGGCGTAGGGGCGCAGCGAGGGCGCTTGGCGACGCATGCGAGCGATGCACTTCTGGGTCGCGACGTAGCGATTCTCGAGGTCACACCGGACGAGCTCGCGCACTTTCGCAGGCTCGCCAAGATCGTCTCGCCCTTCCTCCCGCTCGTGCTCTTCGCGGAGGAGTCGACCGTCATCCTGGAGTGGCCACAAGGACAGCGCGCATCACGCAAGAGCCTCTCGATGAACCACATGGGCGACCTCGGCGAGGCGCTTGAAGCCCTTGAAAAAGCGGGCGTTTCACACGGTGCGATCGAAGTGGAGAGCATCCTCGTTGGGCCAGCGCGCACGCTTCTTTTGCTGCCGCTTCTGCCATCGACCACGCCGATCGAGGAAGACCGTCGCGCGCTCGCGAGGCTCTTTGGGATGCGCGCGTAACATGGCCTGATGCAACGAGCGCGGGAACTCCAAGGCGCGTCGGATGTCAGACGCACGGAGGTTCCGATGGCAGGCATTCAAGTTGGGCAAGGGCATGGTCGTCGTCCCGTCGACCACGAGATTCCGCTCGTTCCGTTCATCGATCTGTTGTTGTGCTGCGTGATGTTTCTGCTCGTGACCGCCGTGTGGAATCGGCTCGCTGCAGTCGAGACATCGATCGACAGGCCGGGCGACCCGCACGCGACCTCGGCGATGGACACACCCACGCTGCGCATCGCAGTGCACGCCGATTCCGTCGAGCTGAGCTCGGAGGCGGGCGAGCGCGTGAGTCTCCTGCGAGACGACCAAATGACGGCGCTGCGCGAAGCACTGCGAGGTCGCACCACCGATCAAGATGTCGATGTGGTTCCCGACGACGGACTCGCGTACGCCGAGGTGATTGGCGTGATGGACGCGGTGATCGGCGAGGGCTTTGTGCGCGTCAGCGTCGTGGACTGAGGGAGCCGACATGAGCGTCGTGCATGGGTTGCATTACGCTCATGTCTCTATATGAATTGTAAAGTGGCGAATCACTCCGCCGCGGGGCCCGCTTCCTTCACACGAAGGGTCACAAGCTTCTCTTTCTGAAAGCGCTGTGCGGCCGTCGTGTCGATCACATCCGAGTGGCAGCTCGCCTTGGCGCCTTCCTTTGCGCCGACTGCAGCCTTCGTCTTGCTCGCGAGCTTGTGAATCTCCTCGGGCGGCAAGTTGCCGCGCTGCTCGAGCACACGGCGTTGCTCCTCGCTGAGCGCGGGCGTCTTGAGTACACGCTCGCGTGCGAAGCCCTCGGCCTTGCCGCTTGTGAACTCCACGATCTCTTTGCTGATGCGGACGCTGCACCAATCGTGGCCGCACATCGCACAGAAGTCGGTGTCGACATCCATGTCCTCGTCGTGAAGGGCGCGCGCATATTCGCCATCGAAGGCGAGCTCGAAGTGCTGCTCCCAGTTGAGCGCCGCGCGGGCCTTGGTGAGGTTGTCATCCCAATCGCGCGTGGCGGGAACACCAAGGGCGACGTCGGCTGCGTGTGCTGCGATCTTGTAGGCGATGCAGCCCTGCTTCACGTCGTCCTTCTTCGGAAGGCCCACGTGCTCTTTGGGCGTCACGTAACAGAGCATGCTCGCGCCGTGGTAGGCGGCGGCCGTCGCGCCGATGCAGCTCGTGATGTGGTCGTAGCCGGGGAAGACATCGGTCACGAGCGGCCCAAGCACATAGAAGGGCGCGCCATGACAGAGCGTGCGCTGCAGCTTCATGTTGAACTCGATCTGATCGAAGGGGACATGCCCTGGCCCCTCGACCATCACCTGCACGCCCTTGCGCCACGCGCGCTCGGTGAGCTCACCGAGCGTCTCAAGCTCTGCGAGCTGCGCTGCATCGCTCGCATCGGCAAGACCACC
Organism: Sandaracinaceae bacterium; assembly: GCA_044373065.1. Classification (GTDB taxonomy): domain Bacteria; phylum Myxococcota_A; class Polyangia; order Polyangiales; family Sandaracinaceae; genus JAFLCL01. The sequence continues at coordinate 4,236 of JBILQT010000013.1, read as the reverse complement.
GGGACGCAATCCATCGCCGAGCGAGAAGCTCACGTCGTAGGCGCGCATGATGTCGCAGACCTTCTCGAAGTGCGTGTACATCGGGTTCTCTTCGCCGTGCACGAGCATCCACTTCGCGAGTAGCGAACCACCGCGCGAGACGATGCCGATGAGGCGCTTCTCGACGTAATGCAGATGCGCGCGACGCACACCGGCGTGGATCGTGAAGTAATCAACGCCTTGTTTTGCTTGGTGAATGAGCGATTCGAGGATGACCTCGAGGGTGAGGTCTTCGATCTTGCGACCGATGATCATCGAGTAGATCGGCACGGTGCCGATCGGCACAGGCGAGGCCTTGATGATCGCGTCGCGGCACGCATCGATGTCACCGCCGGTCGAGAGATCCATCACCGTGTCGGCGCCCCAACGCACCGACCATTCCATCTTCTCGACCTCCTCATGCGTGCCGCTTGAGACAGGCGATGCCCCCAGGTTCGCATTCACCTTCGTGCGTGATGCGCGGCCGATCACCATCGGCTCCAGCTTGTGCTGAAGGTGCACGATGTTGGCCGGAAGGATCATGCGACCCGAGGCAATCTCATCGCGAATCTGCTCCGGCGTGAGGTGCTTCTCGCGCGATTCCGCGACGGCCTTCATCTGCGGTGTGACGATGCCAAGGCGCGCATGTTCGAGCTGCGTCACCGGGACAAAACCCTCGGGCGCTTGCGCAAAACCATCGGCCTTGCGCGTCCAACCCTCGGGCAAGAAATCCCATGCGGTCTTGTCGCTCGGCTGCGGCATGCCGGGCGTATCCGGCGAGCTGTAGGTGCGCGGTCCGCCGATGTCGGGCGCATTCGCGAAGCTGCCGGGCGTCGTACCCGCGTGGCTGGAGGAAGGGTTGTGCGCGCCGCGCAGAGGCAATGAATAGCGGTTCATGAAGATCACCTAGAGGTGCGTTCGCTGCGTTCCCTACGTCGGTGCTAACCGCATCAGGTTCACGGGTACTTCTCAGTCTGCGCATGACCATTCACGCGAGACGCCCCGAGCGACGAACAGCCGCAGCATACGCGAGCGCAAATGCGTGCGCCTGGCCTTGGTCGATGACAAACACGCGCCGTGCTTGCGAACGAAGTCTTCCCCTTTCCGATCGGCCAATCGCCATTCCGCATCAAGGGATCTGGCTACATGCTGCACATGCAGTACGTCGACGAGCACCTGCCCGGCGGACGGGCCGCGATGCTCAAGGCCATCCGCACGCCCGAGCTTCGCGCCTTCTTCGAGCAGACCTTCTTCGCAGGCCACTTCGTCGACATCTATCCGCTCGTCTGCATCGGCCACGCATGTGCCGACATCCAGAACGTGAGCTTCGAGCGCTTCATCCGTCTTCGCTCCAAGCACCAAGCCGAAGGCGACCTCAAGCTCTTCCGCAAGCTCATCCTGCGCCTCGCCTCGCCCGAGCTTCTGGCCTCGCGCATCCCCACGCTCACCGCGAACTATTTCGATTTCGCCAATGCTGAAATCATAGAGAAAAAGCCGGGCTGTGTGACCGCGACGATGCACGGCATCCCCAAGGAGATCGCGCCTTGGATGAGCTACGTCTGCGAGGAGACGGTGCGCTTCATGCTCGAGTACAACGGCGTGAAGAGCCTGCGCCTTCAGACGACGCATGAGCGCGAGAAGGAAGCGCATGGGTGCGAGATCGTCGGCGTGCGCTCGACGATTCAATGGACGTGACCCCGCCAAGAGAATTGGAGCCGCTCCTGCTCAACCAAGTGCGGCTTGAGAAGCGCATGTGGCGCATGGGTGCCCTGATGCTCGCTGCGATCATGATCCTGTGCGGAGGCCTCGCGAAGCTCTTCCTCTCAAGCGCGGAATCCCAAGGAATCGCTGGGCTTGCGAGCATGGGCCTCGTCGTGTCTCTCGTGCTCGCGCTTTCCACGCTGGGTGATCATCGGTGGCCTTGGCGTCTGGTTTGGACGCGCTGTGATGCACTACCGAAAGCGCGTGGCGGAAGACCGCAAAGCCTTCGGCATCACCTGAATCACCGCGCACATCACTGCGAGACGCGACCGATGAAGATCGGTGTCGTCACGTAACCATCGCTCGCAGTCCCGGCCCATCCGTAGTGCGTCCCGCGCCCTTCTTCGTCGGTCAAAAAGACGAGCGTGCCGATGCCAAAGCCGCCCTCTTCATCGCCCTCGCGCGTGTCGGCTTGATGCCCAACCGAGGTTGCATCGGCGATGCGCACGGCCATGCCCTGGAGGCCTGGGACCGCGATCGGCTGGTCGACGAGAAAGCCCACGTGGCCTGTGTTGCGGCTCGGAAATCCACGCGGTCTTCGCCACGCAAAGAGGTCGCCCGGGCGCGCATCTTCAAGGCGCTCGATGCGCTGCCAGCCACGCGCAAAATGATCGGTCGGTGCGTGCTCGATCGCGCTCACGAAGTCGCGCGCAACGGGGCGTGATCGCGTGAGCTGCTGCATCGCGCGCGGCGCCGATCGACGCAGCACCCACGCAGCCATCGCCGAGCAATCCCAGAGGTAGAGCCCATCGCGCTCACGAATGACGGTTTGATGCTGATAGCGCGTCTGCCGAATCGAGGTGCGTAGCTCCTGCATCAACGCGGCGATGCGTGTGCCCGCGGGTGACGCCGATGGTGCGGGCGTCGCAGGAAATTGCGGCATGCGCGGAGGTGGCCAGACAGGTGCCGGGATGATCGGCCAAGGCACGCCCTCGTAGATGCCCAGCTCAAAGGCTGGCGCTTGGGCGCGAAGGGGAAGGGCGCTCGCGAGTGCGATCAGCAACGCGATGAGCAACGACACCGTCTCGACACGTGCGCGCATTTCGTCTCCAAGCGTAACAGGCCAAGGCGCTTCGACAGCGCGAGCGCTTCCCATGTTCCCGCAAATGTGTTCGAACGAACCCGATGTCGGATTGGATGATCGGTGCGCGCTACGCCTGCCCAACGTGCCTTGTGCGCGGATGGACGATCACCTGTCCGAAGTGCCATGCGCCACGCGCCGACATCGCGCAGGAGGAGGGCCTAACGCGCTTGGCCAAGTCGTGGCCGCATGCACGCGCATGGCGCGAGGGTCGACTGCTCTTGTCACCACGCGCAATTCCCCGAGCGCGCACGGTCATTCTCTGTGCGCTCGTGCTCGCGGTCGGTGGCTGGGTCGGCTCGTCCATCCTTGCATATTCCAATATGCGCGATATAGGCGACCTCATTGGCACGCTGGTCGTGGGCCTTGTCTTTCTGCCGGTCACGCTTTCGATCTACGCGCTTACCGTCTTCTACTTCGCGCACGCACTGCGCTTGCTCGCGTTCCTGATGTACGTGTTCGGCGCCATCTTCGCGGGGTTCGAGATGCTGGGCGCGCTGCTGGAGTCGATCAGCAAACGGCTTCTGCCCCGCATGGAATACGACGCGATCCGTGAGCCCAAAGAGGTGCGCGGGACCATCACGCTGCTGGAGCCGATGCGTGTTCATCGGCTCGTCGACGAGTGGGGTTGGATGACGCGCTACGACGCGCACATTCCGCCCCTACGCGTTGCACTGGATGGGCGCGAGCTCTCGCTCGAGCTGGGTGCAGGGAAGGCCGCGTTCTCGGCGTGGAAGGGCGAGCGGAGCCCGGAGCAGAATGCTTCGGAGGGGTCGGCCTATCGCGATGCGGCAAGCACGGAGATGCCGCGCCACATGGAGGGCTACGGTCGTGGTGTCCCATCGACGAAGGTGTTCGCGGAGGGGACGCAGCTCATCGTGCGCGGCGGGGTGATCGACCAAGGCGTGCTGCGCGGCACGCGTGAGGCGCCGATCTGGTTGTCGCTATTGGAGTCTCAGTAGGGCCTCGCTCGCAAGCGTTCTGGGTACTTCCGCACGTGAGCCTTGGCGCCGTCATGGCTTGCGTTTGAAACACCCCAGAACGCAGGAACGTGCGCGGACGTGTCTTTCGCACGCCGATGCGTCACCCCGTGACGGCGCGGCGTTCAGTCATTTGTTTTCTCTGCTCTCTTTGAATCGATGATCTTTCCGAACACAAAGAGTTCAGTCATTTCTTCTCTTTGTTTTCCGAACAAGAGAGAGGCTGCTCAAGGGCGATGCATGTCTGCGTCAGCGCCTTGAGGAGCCCTCGGAAGGTGTCGGCGTCGTGCATGTAGCGCACGCGGCAGAGAACGCGCTCAGGCGACACGAGTGTCACCTCGGCAAAGTGGTTCTCGAACGCAGGGTGGTGCGCTTGCCCTGTCGCCGCGAGCAACA
>JBILQT010000549.1:0-3175 GCA_044373065.1 Sandaracinaceae bacterium | reverse complement strand
CACGCGCAAGCTCCTCCGCGATGCGATCTTGAAGCTCGGCATGCGTATACGAGCGACGCTGCGGGCTCGCGAAGGGCGCGGCGATCCCAAGCACAAGATGATGTCCTCGCACGCCGATGTCATCGCCCGGGAGGACCTCCATCGTCCCATCGAGACGCTTGCCCGCCACGAACACGCTCTCCGCATGCGCTGCGCTGAGCGTCACATGCAGGCCATCCCAGGCGAGCGTTCCCACGCGCACCGTGTCCGTCACCACCGCACTGGTTGGCCCGAGCAGCAAGTGTGTTCCGATCGGAACATCCACGACGAAAGTCCCCCCGGCGGACTTCGAAGCCGTAGACGGTGCGACGGCGAAGAAAGCATGTACTCCACTCACGCTTCACAGCGTATCGGAGGTCGCTCTTCTGGGTGCAAGAGTTTGCTCCGTCGCTGCAGCGCTCTTGTGGTTCGCACTGAATGGACCGATGTTTGAGGGCGTCGTAGCCGGAGAACCCATGTCCAAGCGCCCCTTCGCAGTCATCGCCCTCTTGATCGCCGCGCTCGCATGCATCGCGGTCCGCGAAGTCGCCGCCCAGGACGCGCCTCCGGCCGCACCACCGACGGCCCCCGCCGCACCTCCGATGCTGTCGGCACCGGCTGACTTCAGCCTCGAAGAGACCTCGGGCGTGATGCGCTCCCTCCACGAGGTGCGTGGCCGCCTCGCCATCGTCTTCTACGAGGATCGCGCGCACACCGACGACAACTACGACCTGAAGTTGATGCTTCATCGCTTCATCCAGGACAACAACCTGCGCGGCCAGATCACGACCTACGGCGTGGCCGATCTCACCGGCGTCGACGGCATGCTGCAGGACATGGCGCGCACCGCGATTCGCGCGATCGCAGCGCAATACGGCATCCAAATCTTGCTCGATTGGCAGAGCCGTCTTCAGCAAGCGCCCTTCAATTTCCCCTCGGGCAACTCCACGATCGGCGTCTTCGATCGCCAGGGTCGTCTTCGCTACAGGCAGAGCGGCGTGCACGGTGCGGCGGAGCAGTCGGCCCTCTTTCGTGTGCTGCGTCAGCTCCTGCGCGAGCCTGCCTGAGAGGGCATTCGAGCACGTAACGCCTGGCGAGCCGCGCGAACGTCTTGCACCCTAGCTGCGTGTCCACCTCCGCCAAGAAGCCCTTCGACTTCGACCTCGCCTTCCAAGAGCGCGCACTCTTTCTCGCGCCGATGGAAGACGTCACCGACGCCGTCTTTCGCAAGCTCTGTCGCGACCGCGGCGCAGACCTCTGCGTGACCGAGTTCGTCAACGTCGAGGGCCTCCTGCGTGGATGCCGCGGGGCTGCCCACAAGATCAAGCTCGAGGAGGGCGACCACCCGACGGCGATTCAAATCTACGGCTCGGATGCCGAGCGACTCGCCGAGGCCGCCGAGGTTGCAGAGCGCTCCGAGCCCGCATGGATCGACGTGAACTGCGGATGCTGGGTCCCGAAGATTGCGCGTCGTGGCGCGGGTGCAGGCTGGCTTCGTGAGCCCGACGCGATGGTCGAGATGGCCGCGATGCTCGTGAAGGCCGTCTCGCTTCCCGTGACGGTCAAGACGCGCATCGGCTGGTCCTTCAAAGATGAGCTTCCGATCGTCGAACTCGCGAAACGCCTTGAAGGCGTAGGCGTTCGTGCGCTCACGGTGCACTGCCGCACAGCCGAGATGGGCCACTCCGGCAAGGCCGATTGGAGCTGGGCGGGCAAAGCGAAAGCGGCTGTCTCGATGCCTGTGATCGTCAACGGCGATGTGAACGGCGCCGATGAAGCCCAAGAGGCGATTGCAACAACGGGTTGCAATGGCGTCATGGTCGGCAGGCGTGCGATCGAGCATCCCTGGGTGATGCGCGAGATCCGCGCGCGCTTGGATCGCGGTGAGACACACGCGCCGCCCACACCCGAAGAGCGCTTCGGCTTGGCGCGTGAACACCTCCAAGCGGCGATCGATGAGCGTGGTGAGCTTCGCGCCGTGCGCGCCTTGCGACGCTACTACCCGGGCTACCTCCACGGCCTCCCAGGCGCCGGCATCATGCGTCGCACGCTCAACGTCACCGACGATGCATCGCGCGTCTTCGACCTCTTCCGTACCTGGGAGGAGCGCATCCTGCGCGGAGAGACCCCGGTCGAAGTGCAGGCCGAGAGCGCTGCCTGAGCGTCGTCCTGCGAAGGCGAACGACGGAAAAGGTAAATCCCAGGCCCACCGAAGTGAGCACTGGGATTTGTGGCGAGGAGTGGAATCGAACCACCGACCCGGCGCGTATGAAACGCCTGCTCTAGCCGACTGAGCTACCTCGCCAAAGGCCCGCGACTATTGGAGATGCGCGGCCGACTGTCAAACGCAAACTCGTCGTATTCGCGCTTGATTGCGTCGCGCCGGACGAGGGACTTGATGGTGCCATGTGTAGATATGAAAAAATCATATCTCAATCGTGTCCACGCTGGCGTGCGCTGCGTGCAGACAAAAAAGTGCGCGTCCTTACCGATGTGGCCGCCGAATCACGGAACGAAACCCTGGTCGCCCCTAAGGTGGGTGCTGGTATCAGGCGCTTTAGGCTCCCCAGTGAAGTTCGCTGGTTCTGCACACCACGCCCGAGAGATGCCCCCGAGGTTTACAAGGTTGTGAGAGTTTCAATTCCAATCGATTCTTCGAACCGTACAGAGGGACGCGCCCTTCAAAACTAAGGGGCAGCGTGGTGCGAAGCAAGGATTGGTTTGCGCTCCGCCCTCATCCTCCGAGCAGGGCTCCCGGGACGAGTCGAAGCCCGTTCGCCAAGTCCTGCGCACGCACGCGCTTCTTGCCCTCAAGCTGCCCCTCGACGATGCCCACGAGGCCCTCGCCACACGCGACCTCAAGGCCACGTTCTGAGATGCGCACGATGCTTCCTGCGGGCCCGTGTTTGCCGCTCGTCTCGAGCACGCGCGTGACGTGCACCTTGAGGCGCTGACCCATGAGCGTGGTCTCCGCACCGGGCCACGGATGAAGCCCGCGCGCCTTGTCGTGCACGGCCTGTGCGCTCGCGTGAAAGTCGAGCAGCGCATCCTTCTTCTCGAGCATGCGCGCGTAGGTCGCTTCGCCCTCTTGCGGGAGCGCTGGGCGCTGACCGTGAAGCCAAGGCAAGAGATCGCGACGAAGGATGTCGCCACCCAT
>JBILQT010000548.1:0-3177 GCA_044373065.1 Sandaracinaceae bacterium | reverse complement strand
GCCGCGCGGCGTGTTCGGCATGTAGCCAATCTGGCCGCCGTGTCCCTCCACGAGCTGACGCGAGAGCGCGAGGCCCAGGCCCATGCCGCCCCGTCGACGCGTGAAGAACATGTCGAAGACGTTCGCGCGGTCTGCCTCTGGGACGCCTGACCCCTCGTCCCGCACCTCGAAGCTGGTCGCCTCGTCGTTGCGTGAGACCACCAGCGTGACGGTGCCGCCCTCGGGCGAAAACTGAATCGCGTTGCGGACCAAATTCCAAAGCACTTGGCGCAACTGGGAGGGGTCGACGAGGCCCGTGATCTCGCTCTCCTCGACGCGCTTTCCGTCCTCAAGGCGGTGGCTCTCCAGCTTGAGTACAAGACCCTTCGGCGCACCCTTCGCGGCGAGCTCAAGGACCTCACGGCAGAGTGGAACGATGGGTACCGCGCGTCGCTCGGCGAGGCCCGGCTTGCCCACCTCGAGCATCGTCGTCACGAGCTCGTTCAGGCGGTCCGTCTCGCGCAACACGGCATCCAGCAGCTGCTTGTCCTCTGCGCTGAGTGCATCGGATTCACGCACCAGCTCGACCGACCCGGCGATGGAACCGAGTGGGTTACGGATCTCGTGCGCCAACCCTGCAGCAAGTGAACCCAGCACAGCGAGTCGGTCGGCCCGTGAGGCACGCTGTCGCAGCGCGGCAAGCTCGGTCAGGTCTTGGAAGATGACGATGCTGCCATGCACCGTCCCATCGACCGCGCGGAGTGGGGCGCGTGTGTACCCGACGGGAAAGCTGAAACCGCAGGGCATCGGGCGAGGAGGTGTCGAAGTACTCCGCGACTGAGGTCCCCAGGAGGGCTTCGGTGTCCGCGTGAAGGAGCTGCGCGGCCGCGGGGTTGACGCTCTGAATGCGCTCCTCGCTGTCGAGCGTGAGAAGCCCCGAGGCGAGTGAACGAACGATGTCCTCCGTCAGCTGCGCATGCCCGCGGGCCACCGCCGAGGCCTCACGGAGCTCACCGCGCGTACGCTGCAGTCGCTCGCTCAGAAGCGTCGCAAGGCCGCCGACCAACATGAGCGCGACAACACTTCGCAGGAGCGCCTGCGCGAGGTTCGCGCCATCAAGTTGCCCCGCGTGCGGTTGATCCGCTGGCGGTGGAATCCAGCTGTTCGCCATGCCCAGCGTGATGGCGAAAAAGAAGAGCAGGGCAACTGCGGCCACGACGCCCGTGCTGCGTCCCGAGCCGACGAGCGCGGCCTCGAGAACGACGCCGCCAAAGAGGAAGGTGAAGCCGCTGTCGGCGCCTCCGGTGACGTAGACCAAGGCCGTCGTGAGGAAGAGATCGGTCAGGACATTCACCGCTGCGATGACGCGCGGGGGCTGGCCCTGCTTGAGCGCGAACGCGCCCACACCCGAGACCAAATACGCCACCACGATCAAGCCGCGGATGAGACGCGGTGTGAACTGGTCTGCGCTCGACGAGGTCAGAAAGAGGAGCCCGCCAAGGACGATCGAGACAACGAGAAGGCGACCAAGAAGTGCAAGGTGAAGCCGCACGGTGACGGCTTCTTGCTCCTCCTGATCGCCTGTTCGATCAGCGCGGGTTGGGCTCACGCTACTCAGACTTGATGTGACCTGCGATGTCGAAGATCGGCATGTACATCGCGATCAGCATGAAGCCGACGATGCCACCGATGACGACCATCATGATCGGCTCCATCAGCGAGGTGAGGCCCGCAACGGCGACGTCGACTTCCTCCTCGTAGAAGTCAGCAATCTTGTTGAGCATCGAGTCGAGCGCGCCGGTCTGCTCGCCCACGCCAATCATCTGCACAACCATGGAGGGGAAGACCTTGGTCTCCATCAAAGGCTCGGCCATCGAGCGACCTTCGCGAATCTTCTCCGCGACCATCTTGATGCCCTTCTCGATCACCACGTTGCCCGAGGCTTTGCCGACGATGTCGAGCGCGTCGAGAATCGCAACGCCTGAGGCGAGCAGGGTGCCGAGCGTGCGCGTGAAGCGTGCGACGGCGACCTTGCGCATGACCGGGCCGATGATGGGAAGCTGCAAGAGCGCGCGGTCCCAGAACTCACGTCCCTTGGGCTGCCGATACGTCCACGGAACGCCGATCACCACGGCGAGGAAGGAGCCGACGAAGATGTACCAGTACTCAAGGAAGCCCTCGGAGATGCTGATGACGAGCTGCGTGGGCGCTGGCAGCGAATCCTCACCGCCGAAGTCGGTGAACATCGCTTGGAAGGCTGGGATGACCCAGGTGAGCAAGATGGCGACGACGAGGATGGCGATGCCGCCGACGGCCAGCGGGTAGACCATGGCGCCACGCACCTGGCGCGCGAGCTTCACGCGCTTCTCGATGTACGTCGCGAGGCGGCCAAGGATCGTATCCAAGATGCCGCCGATTTCGCCGGCGCGGACGAGCTGCACGAAGAGCTCATCGAAAATCTTGGGATGCTTGGCGAGCGAGTCGCTGAAGGTCGCGCCCTGCTCGACGTTGCCTTTGATGTCCTTGAGGATGCGGTTGAACGCTTTGTTCTCGCCCTGCTGCGAAAGGATATCGAGGCACTGCACGAGCGGAAGGCCAGCGTCGATCATCGTCGCAAACTGACGAATGAAGATGACGAGCTCTTGTGACGAGACCGGCGAGCCAAAGGAGAAGCTGATGTCCTTCGGCTTCTTTTTGACCTTCGACGGGGTCAGATTCTGTTGCTTGAGGCGATTCTCGACCGCTGCTTGCGAATCGGCCTCCATGACGCCTTTTCGCACTTCACCGGTACGTGCTTTTGCCTCCCAGACCCACTCCTGCATAACCATCCTTCAGTTGCGCGGTGACAGTAACGAGAACGTTTGCGCCAGGTCAAAAGCCTGACTTCGATTCGCGGATCAGCGTGAGGTGGAGCGTCCGCCTGTGTAGCCGGGCCCTACGGGAACAACCGGCGAGCGACCGTCGAGCATCGCCTGCAGCTCGTTCATGTCGCCCGAGTACGCCATCGTGTCCTCAAGGGTGATGAGGCCCTTCTGGTAGAGCGAGTAGAGCGACTGATTCATTGTCTGCATGCCCGAGCGGCCCTGGCCAATCTGAATCTGCGAGTAGATTTGGTGGACCTTGTCCTCGCGGATCAGGTTTCGAATGGCGGCATTCGGGACCATCACCTCCGCGGACATCACGCGGCCTGGGCCATCC
>JBILQT010000547.1:0-3181 GCA_044373065.1 Sandaracinaceae bacterium | reverse complement strand
AGTGCGCGAGTCGGCACATCAGCTCGATCGCCAGATCGCAAGCCACGCGGCCTATTTGCGTGTTGCGGAGGGCGCTGTGCCCGCGGGTGCGGTGGTGACGATCGATGGCTTCACCGTGGATGCGCCCACGCTGGAGACGCCTGTTGCACCAGGGCATCGCACCTTGCGGATCACGGGCGCGGCAGGTGAGGTCGTGTTCGAGCGCGCACTCGATCTGCATGCGGGAGAGAGGCACATCCTTGGCCTTGAGCTCGTCGCCCGACCGGTGCTCGTTGCGGATGCACCGCCAGCGCATTCGATCGATGAGGAAGAGTGGTTTTGGCCAGTGGTTGGCGGTTCGGTGGGCCTTGTCGTGGTGATCGTGGCGGTTGCGGCCGCAGCGACAGCGCCGACGCCAGTGGAAGACCCCATCTCAGGAAACTTTTCGCCGGGAGTCATCCGATGGTGAGACTTGCAACGCGCTTTGCGCTCCTTGCCCTCGTGCTTCTGACGGCGGGCTCCTTTGGCTGCACCACACCGCGCACCGAGGTGATCTTGGCGGTCGACCTCGATGCGCGCGCCGAGGCGATGGTCGATCGACTCTCGGTTGAGATCATCGACCCCTCAGGCTCCTCTCGCTTCGCCAACGCGCCCGTCAGCGAACTGCCGCGCACGCTCGGCCTCTCATGGACTCAAGGCCCGCTCGGTCCCTTCACGGTGCGGGTCATCGGTGAGCGTCGCAACTTGCCGCTCATCACACGCATGGCGCGCTTCACGTTCATTCGAAGTGAGACGCGTGTGTTGCGCGTCTTGCTCACGGGCAGCTGCATCACGCAGGTGTGCAGCGCATCGCAGACGTGTGCGGAGTCGGGCTGTCGTGATTGGGAGATTCAGCCCAGCGAGCTTGAGCCCTACACAGGAACCTTCAGCCGTCCAGATGGCGGCCTTGATGCGGGGCCCGTCGACGCATTTGTGCCGCGTGTCGATGCGAGCCCCGATGCGTTCGTGGTGCCTCCCGATGCGTTCGTGGTGCCTCCCGACGCGTTCGTGGAAGACCCCGATGCCTTCATCGAGCCCCCCGATGCGTTCAGCACCCCCGACGCGTTTGTTGGTCCCCCGGATGCGTTCATCGCGCCTGACGCGTTTGGTCTCGATGCGTGCATGCCAAGGGCGGAGGTCTGCAACAACCTCGACGACAACTGCAATGCGATGGTCGATGAGACCTTCGACCTCACCTCCGACCGCACCAACTGCGGCATGTGCGGCAACGTCTGCAATCTGCCCAACGCCAGCAATCGGTGCCGACTGAGTGCATGCGAGATCCGCAGCTGCGACATGTCTTTTGAGGACTGCGATCGCAACGCGATGAACGGCTGCGAGGTGAACGTGACAAGCGATGCAGCCAACTGTCGCGTCTGCGGCAACGCATGCGGCGGTGCGACACCCGTTTGCTGTCGTGGCGCCTGCGCGGCCAGCTGCCCCTGAGCACCTCGAAATCACAATGAAGAAGGCCCGCACACGCGGGCTTTTTTCGTTCTCGGCGTCTGGATCACTTCAAAGCGGGTGTCGGCCCCGGTTTGGTTGTCCGGCGCACTTCAATGTGGGTGTCGGCCCCGGTTTTGGTTGTCCGGAGCAACGAAAAAGCCCGCCGAAGCGGGCCTCTCGTGTTCATCGTCGACGTCGGTTCAGCGAACGCAGGTCATCGCCTCTGCGTCGTGACGGCAGCTCCATGCGGGGCCGAAGTCTGCGCTGTCCATGATGCGGTTGTTGAGCGGGTAGACGTTGCAGTCGAGGCCACAGGTGGTGTTGAAGAACACCACGTCGGCGACAATCCAGCTTGTGTTCGCTTGGCCTGAGCCACCGAAGAAGCCACCGCCACCACCATCGTCCACACTGAAGAGCTGCGGTGGGTCGTAGCCGAAGCTCGCGCGAAGGTTGCCGCCGCAATAGATGTTTACGCCCACCTGCGACTCGGTCGCGACGGCGTGGCTGCTGTAGTAGTTGACCATCACGCGGTACGGACGACCCAAGAGCGGGTTGTCGATGTTGATGTTCTCAGGCGCACAGAAGTTCGCGGCCTGTGGGTCGGTCTGGGAGAGCTGGCAGCCCTCACCGCCTGCGTTGGTGTCGATGTCGAGGCGTGGGTTGCGACAGCTTCCCTCCGCGACCCAGAGGTCACCGATGCCGCGCGGTGCATCGCTGCAGTTCGCGACGGGCGACGTCGGCATGCTCCAGTTGATGCTGCCATTGACGGTGCAGTTGCCGAAGTAGCAGTCGTCAGCGTTGAACCAGTCGGTCTCGTTGTCGTTGTTGGTCCAGCGATGCACGTGCAGGTCGATATCCGAGCCGTCTTGGACGGTGTCCCACGTCGTCTCGACGCGCAGCGAACCGGTGCCGCCACGCACGTAGATGGCCCATGCGCAGTTGGCTTCCGTGCCGTCGGCAAGGGTCATGCGAAGCTGCGCGCGGTAGGCGCCCGACTGCGTGAAGTAGATCGATGAGGTGGCCGAGTTGGGTGAGTCCGGCGAGGGGCAGAGGTCTGCGGGGACGGAGTCGGGACAGCTAACCGTCCACTCGTAGCCCGTCGCCGAGGTGTCCGAGATGCCAACGCGGCCTGAGTCGAGCGTGTGGCGTGCGAGCGGCGCTGCCGTCTCAAAGCGTGGGCACATGATGCGCGAGACACAGCCGTCGAGGCCCTGATCCGTCGTGCCGTCGCAGTCGTTGTCGATGCCGTCGCAGGTCTCGGCCGACGGGAAGATGCCGCCTGTGCACGGGCCCCAGCCGAACTCACCGCAGGATGTGATGCCGTCCGAACACGCGCCGATGTCACGACGATCCGGTGGCCCGAGGAAGCAGCCGCGCGTGGTGCCTTGCGTGCAGGCACAGATCTCGTCGACCTCGCCGTTGCAGTTGTCATCGAGGCCGTTGCCCTCGCCCATGCCGCAGAGCTCTTCGGGCCCGCAGCTCGGTGCGCAAGGATTGACGCCCGTCTCCGAGAAGAACGGATTTGTATCCACCCCGGGCGGAAGCCGCGTGTCGGTTGGGACGCCCGAGTCGACGTTTCCGCCGGGGCCTGCGTCGCCCGTGTTTCGGCGGGGGCAACCCGCGTTGGTGATCGCAACGGCGCTGAGGGCACCGAGTGCGAGCAGGGTCGTGAACGAGCGCATCGTGGTCATGACATCAGCCCTTGGAGAGAGGAATC
>JBILQT010000196.1:0-14085 GCA_044373065.1 Sandaracinaceae bacterium | reverse complement strand
CGAGCGCTGCCAGAGCGCGGTGCCCTGGTTGATGCGCTTGTAGGCACCAGCCTCCGCGCCTTCCGTCTCCTCGTCTTCGTCCTTCTCGGGCTTTCCCGAAAGGGAAACAGGCGAGCTCAGCATCTCAATCGGCCAGGAGAGGTAGTCGCTGTACTCGCGGATGAGGCGCTCGAGCTCGTGCGTGCGCAGGTAGTCGAGGTGCGACTCCTTCAAGAAGAGGACGATCGAGGTGCCCTGTGCCTCGCGCTCTGCGGGCTCGATCGTGAAGCGGCCCTGTCCATCGGAGGCCCACTTGAAGGCCTCCTTCGCGCCTGCTGCGCGGCTCACGACTTCGACTCGGTCGGCGACAAGGAAGGAGCTGTAGAAGCCGACGCCGAACTGGCCAATCTGCGAGACATCCGACTTCTGCGCGGACTCAAGCTTGCTCAAGAACTCGCGCGTGCCGCTCTTGGCGATGGTGCCGAGGTTCTTCTGAAGCTCCTCGCGCGTCATGCCGATGCCGGTGTCGGCGATGGTCAGCGTCTTCTGCATCGCATCGGGCTCGACGCGAATCGCAAGGGGCGCTGTGCCTTCAAGGAGCGTGGGGTCGGTGACGCCGCGGAAGCGGAGCTTGTCGAGTGCATCGGAGGCATTCGAGATCAGCTCGCGCAGGAAGATTTCTTTGTTCGAGTAGAGCGAGTTGATGACGAGCTTGAGGACGGCTTCGACCTCGGCTTCGAAGCGATGCTCTTCCGCGTTCGTGACTGGGTTCTCCATTGAGTCGGCTCCTTCGCCCGCAGGCGTTTGTTTCTGCTTCGAGATGGCGCTCCCAACGGGGACGCCGAAGGCGCGCGCACCATGCGCACCGCATCCTTCCCGTCAAGGTTGCTTGCTCTCAGGTTTCCACGCGGAGACGACGGGCTCACGAGGACACGGTTAAGATATGAAAGAAATCATGCTGAACGCCGCGTTGGCGCTCGGTCGGCGTTCTCTCATGCGAGGGATACGTGAACCTGCGCGAGACGTTGTGGGTGGCTCCGCACGCCATCCTTGAGGGCGCCAACGGAACGGTTGAGGGAGTACCCAGAACGCCACCTCGCGAGGCCACGTGCACGCTCGAGGTCGAGATGGCTTCGAGCATCGACGCGGCGTTCAGTCATTCGTTTCCTCTGCGCTGCCTGCAAACGCCGAGACGCCGCTCAAGCCTCACGCATGCGTCCAGCCAAGCGCCTACGGGCAGATGGAGCGGCGTGTGACCGTCATCGGGTAGGTGATCATCGGCGGGCCGAGGCTGCTGTCCACGTGCTCAATGAAACGTGCTCGCGCTCGCACGGGCACGCCAAAGCGCTGCCCTGGCGCCGTGCCTGAGAAGTCGTTGCGCGTGTAGGTGCCGGCCGTGATCCCGATGCGCAGCGGCCCCGCGCCAGGGGGCAGCACGCTGTCGATGGGCTGGTAGGTGCGCGTGATGCCCGCCCCCGAGGTCGCGGTGATGCTGATCGATTCCTCACGGATGCTTGCCGTGGTCGGGTCGTCGGGCGTGTAGCGAAGCTGGATGCGCTGCGTGACGGTGCCGCTCGCGGGCCCGTCGAATTGCGTCGCGCCACCTGCGATGTTGTCGCCGCTGAAGCAGGATCCGTCGGGCGCAGAGGGAGAGCCGACCAAGGGACTCGCCGCGCCGCGAAGGAGCACGGCAGCGCGCACGCTGTCGACGCTCGCCGGAGGCCGGGAGGGCATGTAGCAACTGTCGAACTGGCTCCAGAACCAGCGCGCCGCGACGCCCTCGACCGTCGTTGGGATGCCGCTCGCCTGCGGTGTGCCTACGCCCGTCGCGCCGCTACGACCGAGGACCACAGCCCATCCACCCAAGGGCATCTCCACCCCGCCGCCCGCGGTGACGGCCCTGACCTCAAGCGTGATGTCGAGCTCGATTGGGCCCCAGCCCATCGTCCACCCTGGTTCGAACCACGTCGCGCCCGCCTGGTTGTTGGCGGTGCCGTCAAGAATCTGTGTCCAGACGTCGAACCCACGGGCGGTGGGCTCGTCGTAGCAGGAGGTGGCGGGCCCAAAAGGCGTGCCGCAGCTCTCCAGCCGGCTGTTGGCAGTGAACGTGGCGAGCGGCCTCTCCTCGAAGATGTTTCCGTCGCCGTCGTCATCGCAGTAGTTGCACTCCTCCGACGCGACGCAGGTTTGGTAGGTGCAGGCATCGCCGCAGAGGCGCACGCCTGTGGTGCCGCAGCTGGTGGTGCAGGCGCTGCTCGCGCCACGGACGCACTCGAAGCCATCGTCCGCCGCGCCGTTGTTGTTGTCGTCGCAGCCGTTGCAGATCTCGGTTGCCGTGCAGGTGTCCCAGCCGAGGCAGCTGTCGTTGCAAAGCTGGCTGCCCATCGG
The DNA here is from genome assembly GCA_044373065.1 of Sandaracinaceae bacterium. Lineage (GTDB taxonomy): Bacteria > Myxococcota_A > Polyangia > Polyangiales > Sandaracinaceae > JAFLCL01. The sequence goes on along the minus strand of JBILQT010000196.1, from coordinate 11,718 downwards.
ACCGCAGGATGTGGTGCAGGGACGCGTCTGTCCTGCGCGGCAGATCACGTTGCCATCGATGATGTCGTCGACGCGCATGTCGCAGTCGTCGTCGACGCCGTTGCAGACCTCGGAGGAGGTCGGGTGCGTCGAGGAGACGGCGTCGTCGCAGTCGGGGCCGCATCGCAGCGCGCCGCCTGCCTCGCGAACGCAGCACGCAGACGACTCAAAGGTGTCGTCATCGGCATCGATGCCTCCAAGGGTCGAGGCAACACAGTCCTCGTCGTTGCCGAGTGCGTCGCAGATCTCGAGGTTGCCTGGGAAGCGCGTCGGGTTTGCGTCGTCGCAGTCATCGCCGAGCGCCGCGCCCCGAGTGTCGACGCATGCAGCGTCGCGTGCGCCATCGCCATCGCGGTCGGGCGCTTCGTTCACGCAGCGGTCTTGTGCCTCGGAGCATGTGTCTGCCGTGCATGCGATGTCGTCGTCGCAGGTCACCGCCTCGTTCACGCAGCGGCCCGCGGTACATCGCTCGACGCCTGTGCAGAAGAGCCCGTCGTCACACATCGCGTCGCTGGAGCAAGCGGCCATCGGGGCGTCGGCAGTCCCAGCGTCGGATGCGCCTGCATCCTCCTCGGGGCTGGGTGGGTTGGCAGGGCAGCCCGAAACAACAAGGGCCAAGAGAGCGACGGAGACGAGGGGATTGCGCACGCCGCACGATAGCCGCTCGGGCGACGCTCTTTCTAGAGGCTTGCCTACGCCTCGCGCATGCGCGTCCAGCGAAGCGCGACCGCATCCAGGTCGGGGCAGGCCGCCTCGTAGAACGCCTTGCGATTGGCTCCCTGCTTCAGCGTCTCGATCTCCTCGCGTGTGATGGGCACGAGCATGCGCAGTGCGATCGGGCGCGACGCACTCAGCGCGATGTCCTCCAAGGGGACGATGAGGTAGCCCCAGCCATTCGAACTCGCGGCGAGATGATCGAAGTCCTTCAAGCCACCAGGCGCCGTCGTCTGCAGCGCAAGCGAGCCGAAGCCCAAGAGCGCGTTCTCCACCATCGCCGTGTCACCGGGCGGCGCGAGCATCGCGAGCTCTGCGTGGGCCGTGCCGAGCTCGTCTGTCCCACTCGGTGCACGCACGGCTCCAAAGCCCGCAGTGACGTGCATTTCGAGCGTGCGATTCGCGTACGAGATCACACGCACGGGAGGCATGCCTGCACCGTCGTAGCGAGGCTCATCCACGCGGCGGAGATTCCAGCGCGCGAGCCGATGCGCGAGGATGTCGGCGAGTGCGCGGGCGTAGGTCTCGAAGGGCAGAGCCTCGGGCTCCGTGCGTGCGCGCTCCCAGAGGCGCGAGGGCAAGCGTGCCTCGACCTCCTCCGAGGTCAGCAGGAGCAGCGTGCTGTTCTCGCGATCGATCGCGGCCTGCCAGGTGCGCGTCACGGCCTTCTTGGAGACCTCCGGGCGCGTGCGGTCGATGCTGAACCAGAGCGGCACCTCGAAGTGCGAGCGCGGCTTGTTGACGTCCTCGTCGGAGGTGGCGAAGACGCCCGAGACAAACTTGACGGCCTGCACGATGGCCTCGATCGACCACGCATCCGACTCGGGCGCGAAGGCCTTCACGTTCGGCGCGCCGAAGTAGTGCGGCATGCCGTAGGTGCGCGCTTCAAGGCCCGTCTCTTCCTGCGAGACGAGCACATCCAGCCAGGCGAGCCAGGGGCAGACCTTGGCGTCGCGCAAGTCACCCAGCTCGAAGCGAAAGGTCGCTGCGGATTTCACGACTGCCGCAGCCTTGTGCAGCACCACCGCATGGCCTCCGAGCGCGAGCAGATCCGTCATCAAGAGCGAGGCCTGTCGCATGCGCCCGCCCTTGGCCCAGGTGTCCGGATAGGTCGCGTGCATGCGACGCACATCGAACTGCTGCGCAAGCCCAAGCCGCATGCCGATGTAGGCCTGGCCTGGGTCGAAGGGCTCACTCTGCTCGCGGTCGACGAGGCGCAGATCGAGCGCCTCGCGCGGCATAGGAGTCTCGACATGCATCGCAAGACCATTGAGCCCTGGGGCAGCAAGCACGCACGTGGCGGCCTCTGTCTTGAACACCTTGCTCCACGCCTCACGCGCGGCCTCTGGCGTGGAAAAAAGAACACTCACGTCATGAAGCTCGTGGAGGGCGAAGTGCGCGTCACTCATCGCCTGCTTCTACTCCAAACCACGCTCTGCGAAGTACGGATGCTTCAACGTGCGCGCCTCTGCATGCGATAAGCGCGCATGGCCAAAGAGCGTCTCGTTCTCGTCGATGGAAGCTGGCTCATCTACCGCGCCTTCTTCGCGATCCCCTCGACCTTCTCGACGAAGGACGGCATCCCAACCAACGCCACGTACGGCTTCGCGACCATGTTTCGCAAGCTGTTTGGAGCGCGACCTCCCGAGCGTGGTGCTGTCGTCTTCGACTCGCCCGAGCCCACCTTTCGCGAGCAGCGCTTCCCGCAATACAAGGCGCAGCGCCCCTCGATGGCGAACGACCTGCGTGTGCAGCTTCCGTGGATTGATCAGCTCGTCGCGACCTACCGCTTTCCACTCTTGAGAAAGCCAGGCCTTGAGGCCGACGACATCATCGCGACGCTCGCGCTCCAGGGTGCCGAGGCGGGGATGGATGTGACGATCATCGCGGGCGACAAAGACCTCGCGCAGATGGTCGTGGATCAGACCGCGCAAGGCGGACGCATTCGCATGCAGGACACGATGCGCGATGTGACCTACGACGAGGAACTCGTGTGCAAGAAGTGGGGCGTCGCGGCGAAGTCGATCCCGGATCTCTTGGCCATCATGGGCGACACCGTCGACAACATCCCGGGCGTGCCTGGGATCGGCCAGAAGGGCGCAGCGGCGCTCATCGCGCAGTACGGCTCGATCGACGGCATCCTGGCGAACCTCGATGCGCTCAAGGGCAAGCAGAAGACGACGCTCGAAGAGCATCGCGAGAAGGTGCGCGAGTACCGCGAGCTTGCGACGGTGGAGAGCCACGCAGACCTTGGCCTCTCGCTGGGTGAGCTCGTGCTCAACGCACCCGATCCAAGCGAGGTGCAGGCGCTCCATCAGCGCCTGGAATTCTATTCGCTGCTCTCGGACAAAGGCGCCTCGGCCTCGAACGTCACGCGCGAGGTCGCAGACCTGAATGACCCGTCGTCGATGTTCGCGTTTCTGTCGGCGCGTGAAGGGCGCGAGCTCGCGCTCTGTGTGCTTGAGAAGGATGAGAGCGCGCTCGGCGTGGGGCTCTGTCTTCATTCATCAGGACGCGAGAGCGCGTTTGGTTCCGCGCAGGCGAGCTCGACGATTGCACTGCAGGTATTGGCCGATCACCTGGCGCGCGGAATGCCGCTGGTGGTGCACGATTGGAAGACGCTCACGCACCTGTTGGTAAAGGCGAGCCCGCAGCTCGAGAAGCCGCTCTTGGCCGCGCCCTCGTTCGACACGCGCCTTGCGTCGTTCTTGATCGAGCCCGCGAAGTGCATCCCGCATCGCCTCGATCAGGTGGCGAAGGAGTACGTGCAAGAGGCGCCTCCTGGAGAGACTGCGCCCTTCGATCAGCGTGCTGCAGCGGGTGCCGATTTGGTCGCGCGCCTGGGCCCGGTGCTCAAGGCCAAGCTCAGCGATGTCGGGATGACGGAGCACTACGTAAACGTCGAAGTGCCGCTCTCACGCGTCCTCTTCCGCATGGAGCAAGCGGGCATCCTCGTGGATGCGAAAGACCTTGTGGCGATGGGCGTGGAGTTCCGCGCACGCAAGCTCGCGATCGAGAAGCGCATCTACGATCTCGCGGGACATGAATTCAATATCGGATCAACCAAGCAGCTCGCCGACGTGCTTTTTGAGGAGCTGAAGCTCCCCGTCATCAAGAAGACCAAGACGGGCTACTCGACGGATGCCGAGGTGCTCGAGCGCCTGGCGCCGAAGCATGAAATCGCACGGGAGATTCTCTCGCAGCGTGAGCTGGCCAAGCTGATCAACACGTATACGGATGTGCTTGGGGATGCGATCTCGGAGGTCACTGGCCGCGTGCACACGACCTTCCAACAGACGACGGGTGTCTCAGGAAGGCTCATCACGACGAACCCGGATTTGCAGCGCACACCCGTGCGCACGCCCGAGGGAGAGCGCATTCGCAGGGCGTTCATCGCGCCGGCCGGGATGAAGATCATCAGCGCCGATTGGAGCCAGATCGAGCTGCGCGTGCTCGCGCATTTCTCGGAGGACGAGGCGCTTGGCGAGGCCTTCGAGAAGAACCTCGACCTTCACCGACAGACGGCGAGCATCCTCTTCAAGGTGGCGCCTGAGGCCGTGACGAAGGAGCAGCGCAACGTCGGCAAGACGGTGAATTTTGCGACCATCTACGGCCAAGGTGCGACCGCGCTTGGGCAGATTCTCGGCGTGCCGCGCAAGGAGGCGCAGGGCTACATCGAGGAGTATTTCGCGCACTACGAGGGCGTGCGGACCTGGCTCGACGACACGATCGAGACGGCGCTGGAGACTGGCTACGTGACGACCTTGCTCGGTCGAAGGCGCGTCATCCCCGAACTCTCGAGCCGCAACGAGATGGATAGGTCTGCGGGCGAGCGCATCGCGGCGAACACGCCGATCCAAGGCTCGGCCGCCGACCTCTGCAAGCTCGCGATGCTGGCCATTGCCAAGCAACTTCCGAGCGTCGCGCCGGGCGCACGCATGCTCCTGCAGATTCACGATGAGCTCGTCTTCGAGGTGCCCGAGGCCGAGGTCGAAGCGGCGTCTCTGTGCATCCGAAGCGCGATGGAGAACCCCTATCCGCTCTCCGTGCCGCTCGTTGTTGGATTGGGTGTGGGCGCGAGCTGGGGCGACGCGAAATGATCAGCGCGTGAGCGCCTCAATGATCGCTTGATGCTGCGGGTGGCGCGCGATGAGCGCGCCGCGATCGGCAAGCTCGAAGTCCGCGAAATCGAAACCGGGTGCGACGGTGCAACCGACGAGCGCGTAGGCATCGGGCGCATGAGGCGACGTGAGACGTGAGCCAAACCATCGGCCCTTGGGCACGACGTATTGCGGCACTTCACCTGCGGCGAGGTTCATCCCGATGCGCGCGATGTGGAGCACATCGTCTTCATCGATCGAGACGACCTCCAGCGGGTGGCCCGCGTAGAAATGCCAGACCTCATCCGAGGCGATGCGGTGAAGCGCCGAGAACGAGCCCGCGGTGACGAGGAAATAGATGGCGGTGCTCGCGCTGCGCGGGCCCGAGTGACGCGCTCCAAGTGCCTCTTGCGGAAGCACCTCTGAGGCGCGGTACGTCTCGCGATAGAAGCCGCCCTCGGGGTGCGGAAGAAGGCCGAGGGCCTCGGTGAGTTGCTGTGCCGTCAACATGGACAGGAGCCTTTCACGAACGTCGTGCGCGCGGCCATCTCTCTGGCACCATGAGGCGATGTTGAACGAGACGACGCAGGCAGATGCGCAGCGCGAGGATGATGGCGGTCGAAGCGAGATGTCGTTCCTCGCTTGGCAGCTTGAGACGTACAGGCGCAACCACACGACGAAGGCGACCCTGCTCGTTCACCTCATCACCGTGCCCATGTTTCATCTCGGGCTCCTCTCGCTCCTCGTGGCGCCCCTGTCGTTGAATGCGGGTGCCGTGATCAGCGGTTTCGTCACGATGGTTTTTGTCGTCGCGGTGCAGGGCTTCACGCACAAGAAAGAGCCGAACCAGCCCTATCCCTTTCGGGGCCCCTTCGACGTACTCAGGCGCATTCTCGCAGAGCAGATCGTGACCTTTCCGCGCTTCGTGTTCAGCGGCGCCTGGTTCGAAGCATGGCGAGAAGCGGCTTGAGGATGCGCAGTCGGCGACGTGAGACGGCGCGTCGCGTGGCAACCCTTGCGCGGTGGCTCGGGCCCTGGACCAAGAGCGATGCGATGCCCTCGGGGATTCATCGCGGCTCGATCGAGGTGATGGGTCAGGAGGGCGCGTTGGAGGCCTGGGTGTACTCCCCGAATGGGCCTGTGCGCGGGGGCGTGTTGCTTGTGCCGGGCCTGCACTTTCGTGGCCCAGAAGACCCGCGCTTTGATCGCTTCTCGCGTGTGCTGGCGGACGCGGGCTACCTCGTCGTTGCGCCCTTCTTGCCGAGCTACCGCGAGCTCATGGTCGCGCCGGAGGTGCTCGTCGACATCAACGCCGCCTTCGATGCGTTGCTCGCCCACCCAGCGCTTCCCAAGGGCACCAAGCCGGGCGTGTTCAGCATCTCGTTTGGCTCGATGCCCGCGCTGCGCTTGGCCGCGATGCGTGGGGAGGAGATCGAGCGCGTTGTTGTGTTTGGTGGCTTTGCGAACTTCGAGGAGACGATTCACTTCGCGCTCCACGGCAAAGATGGACGCGTGAATGACCCGCTGAACGCGGCCGTGGTGTTGACCAACGTGCTGCCCTACCTGAGCGAGGCCGAGGGCGTGCAAGATGACGCGGACCGCAGGCTCTTGCGCGATGCATGGATGGCGTTCTGTCGTGCGACCTGGGGTCGTGCGGAGATGAAGAGGGACGGCGCCCATGCACGTGAGGCGCAGCGCTTGGTCAGCTCGCTTCCGGCGCGCCTGCACGATGTCTATCTGCGGGGTTGTCGCGCACAAGAGGGCGTGGAGCGCGTCGCGTTGGATGCGATTGCGCGCGCGCAGGGCGGCTTTGATTGGATCGACCCGCGTGCACATTTCGCCTCGGTGAGAGCGCCGGTCACGCTCGTGCATGGCGTGGATGACGATGTGATTCCTTACGAGCAGAGCCTCGCGCTTCGCGATGCCCTTCAACCGCACACTGCGGCGGAGCTCTTTCTCACCGGCCTCTACAGCCACACCCAAGCCGAGTCGCGTGCGCGCGGGCTGAAGGAGATTGCGAGCGAGCTGCGCGCGATGCGCGGGATTTTGTCCGCGATGGCGCGGCTTTCATTCGCCCCGTAACGAAGTGTGCGTGCGCAGCGAAGAACACGACAAGGAGCCACGATGACGACACGAAGGACATTCTTGCGATGCTGTGCGGTGACCGGTTCTGCTGCCCTTGTGGGATGCACAGGCGGTGTCGATGCCCAGCAGAGCACCGATCAACCCTGGCCTGGCCCGCGTACGCCGCGCTCGATGCTGAACGAGCCTGTGCCCGCAGTCGGCAGCCGCCTCGAGCTCGATGCGCACACCTGGCAGACGCGCCTGACGCCCTCGCAGTACGCGGTGCTGCGCGAGGAGGACACCGAGCGCGCCTTCAGCGGTGCGCTCTGGGATGAGCACCGCAACGGCACCTACATTTGCTCGGGCTGCGCTGCGCCGCTCTTTCATGCGCGCGACAAATTCGAGTCGGGCACGGGCTGGCCAAGCTACTCGCGCCCGATCGAGAACGGACGCGTTGCGGAGCGTCGGGATGGATCGCTCGGGATGGTGCGCACCGAGGTGCATTGCGCGCGCTGCGATGGGCATCTGGGGCACGTCTTTGATGACGGCCCGGCGCCGACCGGCTTGCGATACTGTATTAATTCAATCTCATTGGAATTCAGGCCCGCGTAGGGCGCCCGAGAAGAAGGAGGCGTGCGCTCGGCGTTCGCGCCACATTCGCCGCATGCAACACACGAAGGCTGCTGGGTTTGTCTTCTTCGGCTTGGGCTTGGCTTCGATGGGATGCACGCCGCGCGCGACACCCTTCGCGCGCTCTTGCGGCGGTGAGTACATCGATGGGTGCATGCCTTACGAGTACGCGCAGGTTGTTGTGGGAACGTTCGCGCCCGAGCGCATTCAGCCTGGCGATACGCTGATGCGGGCCACCCTGCGCGCCACCTTTGAAACGTGCGGTGCCCGCACACCCGCGCCCCCCGCCCTGCAGGTCTCCGTGGTGCTCGGGAGCGCTGGAAGCGCTGTGGATGCGCGTCGCGATGGCGGCGCCTTCCCCATGGGCCAGCGTGTTGTTCCATTGGGAACATATCGCAATATGAGTGCGGACCCGCTCGTCTTCGAGGCTGTCGTCACCAACCCGTTTGATCGGACGATTCCCGGAAACACGGAGCTGACGCTCATCTTCAGCCCGATCGTGAACACCTGCGAGGGGCAGGGCCTTGAGGTGCGCTATCGGACGGGGCCCGCGCTGCCGTGAGTTCGTATTGGCTTTGCTCGATGGGAGGATGATGACGATGAAGAACGCAACGTGTTGGCTGTTCGCGCTGATGTGCATGGCCGAGCCGAGTCCGGCGGAGGCTTGTTCTCCGCGTTGCGGAAATCCTTTCGCGCCGCTCGGGACGATGGAAGCGCCTGCGCGTCTTCCGGCGAACGGTGTCTTCGTCGGCGTCATGAGCGTGTCGACTGCGCCGCTCTCGGAAGTCACGCTCGAGCGAACGCGCGCCGGCGTCACAGAGACGCGCTTGCTGGGTGCGTCGTATCGAGGCGGCGTCATTCCCGATGTCGCACCAGGGGATCGGCTGGTGCTGAGTGCGATCACGGGATGCAGCGGTGGGGTGTCGACGACGGTGATCGATGTGACGGAGGCGGCGCCGCTGCCAACGCAGCTGGGCGTGCTTGAGGTCGAGGCCTCGCGCCTCGCAGAGGTGGCCGTCTGGGACAATGGTGGCGCGTGTACAAGCGACCTCGCATCGGCGGTGGCTCCGTACACCGTGACGCTCGATCCGAGTGCCGAGCCTTGGGCGGATGCGTTGGTTCAATCGGCGCGCGTCGATGATGCACCTTGGTGGGGCCGTGAGGACGCCTTGGTAGCGCCGCGTTTTGTCTTCGCTGCCTGCGAGGCGCCGCTGGAGAGTCAGGTCGGGCTTGAGAGCGTGAGCGTTGGCGCGCACCGACTGCGTGTGGATGCACAGCTGCGTGGCTTCGACCTCACGCTCTCCTCGAACGAAGAAATGTTCTCGCTCGAGTGCGCTGCAACGCCGAACGCGAGCTGTTCGGTTGCGACGCCGAGGCGCGTGCGCGGAGGCCTCTTCGCGATGACGCTGGCTGTGCTGACGATGGCGTCCGCGCGTCTGCGGTCGAGGCGACGCTCTACACGCGGCTGAAGCTCTCTGCCGAAACGAAGAAGGCCTCCGAACCCTAGGGTTGGAGGCCTTCTGCTTTGGTTGCGTTGGTCGTCAGGGCGCGATGGTGAAGGGCGCTGAGTCGACGGCGGTCTGTCCGCGCATCTCGATGTGGAAGGGGCCTGCGCCGGGGGCGCGCGGCAGGGTCACGTCGAGCTGGTAGGGCGTGGCGCGGATGACGCGGAGACGCTGGCCGTAGATGGTCACGGTCTGCGCGCTTGGGCGTGTGCCGAAGCCCCAGCCGCGGATGACGACGGAGCAGCCTGGGCGCGTGCACGAGGGGACGACCTCGGTGATGCCCATGCCGCCAGGCGTTGCGGCGCGCGTGAAGGGCTGCGCGAGTGTGCGGCCGTCGGGGAGACGAATCGTCACGGGGCCCGTCTGTGCGGCCTCGGGGACGACGACGCGAAGCTCGCTGCCGTTGATGAAGGTGAAGAGCGCGGGGGTGGTGGCGCCGGTGAACGTGACCGTGAGGCCTGTCTGCACGAAGCCGCCGCCGCGCAGCGTGATCGTTTGTCCGGGGTAGGCGCTGAGCGCCTCGGTGGCCGTGAATGCGAAGTCGGTGAGGACGGTGAAATCGCTTGGCGACGTCGACATGCCCTGGAGGCGCACGCTGACGGTGATGCGACCGCTGGTTGCACCAGGCGGGACGAGCACATCGAGGGTCGTGTCGGTGATGGCGCGGATCTCAAGGCGGCGTCCGGCGAGCGCGACCTCGACCACGCCCGAGTTCGTGCCGAAGCTTGTGCCGACGAGGCGGATGATGCTGCCGATCGGTGCCTGGTTGGGCTCTACGCGCGCGATGAAGGGCGGCGTCGTGATCACGAAAGGATGCGAGGTGCGTGCGGTGCCAGCGTTGACGACCGTGACGACGAGCGGGCCCGAGGCGGCCTGTGGGATGCGCACGCGGAGCTCGGTTGGCGTGGCGGAGACGACGGGGCATGCGATGCCCGAGAGCGTCACTTGGTTCTCGGTGAGGACCGTGGAGAAGCCTTGGCCGCGAAGGAGCACCTCGGTGCCGACGGCGCCCGCGTTGGGCTCAGGCATGGAGACGGCGACGGGCACAAGGACGTTGAAGGGCATCGTGCTCGTGACGGCGGGAAGGCCTGCGACTGCGACGCTGACGGGGCCTGTCACAGCGCCCTGCGGGATGTCGGCGGTGATGAGCGTGGGCGTGATGGCGCGGAGCGTTGCGGCGACCGTGCCGATGCGGACCTGCACCTGACGAATGTCGTTTCCGAAGTTCGTGCCCTGGATGCCGAACTGCGTTCCAACCACGCCGCCGACGGGTGCAAAGCCTGTGATCGTGGGCTGAGCGAGGATCGTGATCGGTGTCGCGGAGTACGCGCGACCGGAGCCGCGCACGTCGACGAGGATGCGACCGGTCACCGCATTGGCGGGCACAGTGGCGATGATCTGCGTGGCCGTTGCGGAGACGACGGCCATCGGGATGTTCTCGATGAACACGCGGTTGGTCGTTGCGCGCGTCGCGTAGCCCGTGCCCGTGATGGTGATCTGCGCGCCAGGCGAGACGACCGAGGGCGTGACGCTGACGACCTGCGTGCCCGAGCCGACCGTGAGGCTCGTCGTCGAGGTGGCCTCACCTGCGCCCGCGACACGCACGACGAAGGGGCCTGAGGTGGCGGCCTGCGGAAGGATGACGGTGATCTCTGTCGGCGTGGCAGCGCGCACGACGAGCGCGACACCGTTGAGCGTCACGGCGTTGTCGGTGAGGCGCGGCGAGAAGTTCTCGCCCTGGATGCGAATCTCGCTGCCTGCAGAGCCCGCGATGGGCGTGAAGCCAACGATGCTGGGCAGGAGCGATGCGGCCAAGACGCGAAGCTCAGGGCCCTGCACACGTGTGCCGTCGGCGAGGCGAATCTCGATGCGGCCCGAGAGTGCGCCTGCGGGGATCGATGCCGTCCAGCGGCTCGGCATGCGCGAGGAGACGGGCATCTCGACGTTGCCGAGGAAGATGTGTTGGTCCGGCCGGAAGAAGCGACCGACGAGCTGCACGCTCGTGCCGACTGGGCCTGCCGTGGGCTCCAAGCGCTCGACCACCGGGGGCGGTTGCTGCACCTGCGCCGCCGCGAGACTTGCGAACGAGAGCAGGAGCGCAGTGAGAGAGAGGAACCGGAGTGAGTGGACAAGACGCATCATTCCAACCTCGAAGACAATGGGGAAACCCGAGAACAAGTGGACCTTAGCCAACCTTGGGCGCGCACGCCCTTCGTTGGACGGCGCTTGTTGGACGTCGCTGCGCCGAGATGATTCGCCCGGCCCGCGAAGGTGACGAAGTGTCGTGCACGGTGTTGGCTCGCACGTGCTCTCTGACTTCGCGTCAAACGAACACGAAGGGGAAGGGCCGCGCACACGGAGCGCGTTGAGCGCGCATGCAGCGGGTGCGTCGGTGGTTGAGTTGGTTGTGGCCCTTCTTTGCGGCGGGCTTTCTCTTCGTGCAGCTCGTCGATGCAGAGGAGTGGGCGCGGCACACGCTGCCGCCTGTCGGTCCGCCGAGTCTGGAGATGCTCGTTGCGCTCGACCGAGAGCACACGATGGCGATGGGCGCGCTTCATGCGCGCGTGGAGCGCGTGGAGGGCACTTGTCAGGTCCACGCATTCCTTCATGCGGAGGGCACGCAGCGGGGTGATGTGGCGATGCGGACGCCATGCGAGGGCAACCTT
>JBILQT010000218.1:0-12945 GCA_044373065.1 Sandaracinaceae bacterium | reverse complement strand
AATGCCCGATCCGCCCCGGGGCGATTGCATCGACCCACCGTCGACCGATTCGATCGCCTCGGGCGATTGCATCGAACACGCAGCGACCGATTCGATCGCCCCGGGCGATTGCATCGACTCACCATCGACCGATTCGATCGCCCCGAGTCGATTGCATCGACCCACCGTCGACCGATTCGATCGCCCTGAGCGATTGCATCGACCAGGCAGCGACCGATTCGATCGCCCCGAGCGATTGCATCGACCCCGCAGCGGCTTAGCCGACGGCTCCGAGCGATTTCACGCGCCGGGCGCAGCCTTCGGCGTCTTTGCGGGCTTGGCCGACGTGCGTTGCGCGGGCGCGCGCAGGTTGACCCAGCGCGCCGCGAGCTTGCTGTCCTTGCGGTCGAGGTAGCGCCCTGCGGCGATGATCTCGCCGTGGCTCGCGTCGAGTGCCGCAAACGCCTTCGCCCACTTCTGCCCAGCCTTCTTCGTCACCGCGCGCTGCCCCTGCGCCATCTCCTCACGGATCTTCTCCGCAAGCGCCTTGCTGTCTGCCGCATCGCTCGCGCGGTAGTTGCGACCATCGCCGCGAAGGGCCTCGTTGTGCGTGCCGTAGAGCACGCTCAGCTCGGCGAGGTCGTTCGCCAAATCCGCGTGCCCCGAGCCCTCGCGGATGTCCGCGAGCTGACGCTCCACCTCGTCATCGCCCTCCAGGTTGTAGCCCAAGCAGCGCTGCATCCGACGGCTCATCGCGAGCCCAGTCTGCACCGACACAAGCGACACCCGCGCATTGGTATCCCCACTCCGCGCAAGCTCGTACTCCGCACTCGAAGTCTCCGCGAGCACCAGCGCCGCCTCGTAGCCATCGAGCACAGCCGAGGGCAGCTCGCTCTCGGGCAAAACGCGCAAACGCGCACGAATCGCGGGCTTCTTGAGGAGAAGAAGCGTCGCCCGCCCAATCGTAAACACCCCCTCGGTGTCGACACTCGGCACACGAACCTTGGCCGTCTCGGCGTCAGCAGATGCAGCACCAGGAGCAGGAGCGCGACGTGTGGCCATGACGAAACCTCGTGGTGAAAGAGGCGATGAAAATGCCACGGCAAGTTCGCGCGAAACAAGCCCCAGCGACGGAGGCGGAGGCAGCGACCGAGACGGAGGCAGCGACAGCGACGGAGGCTGCGACCGCGACGGAGGCCACCGAAACGAAGCCGCCAAGTCACGCCCACCCGAGCTCACCCACGCAGCTCGAAACGGACCGGGTCGCAAGGAGATACGCACCCAGGTGGGCACGAAATGCAAGCCAGCCATCGCTGCCGCAAGCAGCAGAGGGACCATCGAACCGAGGCTCAGGCATCAAGCTGAACCCCGATCAAGTTCTCTGGCGCAAGCGCATCCAGCGACGTGACAGATCGAAAGCGGCGGGGTTCCAAGGGGTCGTCCGCAAACGACCCCTTGGGCCCGTCCGGCGAGGACAAGAGCTACCCAAAGATCGAAGCCCCAAAGCAGTCAGGCCAGCGACAGCGACGGAGACAGAACAAGCGATAGCGACGGAGTTAGCGACAGCGAACAACCGAACACCGACACCGACACCGACGGAGCCAGCGCCAGCGAACAACCGAACAGCAACACCAACTCCTGCAGTACCCTCCGCCCCGCGTCCGAGACGCAACTCAAGGAGTACAGCAATGGCGAATTTGAAGACCGGTTCCAAAGGCCCCGAAATCGAGAAGCTCCAGACCGACCTGAACGCACTCGGGTTCACCATCGGCGTCGACGGAATCTTCGGCAAGGACACGCTCTCGGCCGTCGAGCAGCTTCAGTGGATGTTCGGCTACACGGTCGACGGAATCGTCGGCGAGGGCACCGAGAAGCTCATCGCCGCGCAGAAGGCCGGCGGCTGGAAGGCCAGCGAGCGCGAGGGCCTCGTTCATGCGCTCAAGGCCCAGGGCAAGAGCGACGGACAGACCGTCATCGGCATCGACCTCAAGCACACCCTCAAGGCCGGCGCCGAGGGCGCAGACGTCGCGTACCTCCAGCGCAGGCTCCGCGCGCTCGGCTTCGACTCCTCGCTCACCGGCACCTTCGACGACAAGACGTTGAACGCGGTGAAGGAGCTCCAGGCCGCGTGGGGCTACGACGAGGACGGCATCGTCGGACCGGGCACGCACAAGCTCATCAACGCGCAGCTCGGCTACGGTTGGAGCAAGGGACAGCCGACCTCGAAGAAGTAGTCGAGAGCAGTCCGCCGCATGAGAGAGGCCCGCGCGAAGCGGGCCTTTTTTCGTGGCGAAGCGGTCGCGCTCAAAGCGATCGCGAAGCGCCCTTGCTCTTGGCGGCCAGCCTCTGGCGTGTCCAAGCGATTGCTTCTTCGCGGTTCACAAAGTTCTCACAGGGCCAGAGCCCCTCGCCCTTGATCCAATCGAAGGCAGTCAGCACCCCGCGCATCAGCGGTGAGCTCACCACCCGTGCTTCGCACACGGAGCTTCGCGCCAGCTCCTTCCGGTGGCGTGCGTGCAACTCGGCGGCATGACGACGTCCCGAGGCACCAACAAGAGAGAGGTCCAAGAAGCGCATGTCGACCACGTAGGCCAGCTGATCACGCTCGCGCGCAAGCCGCAGGTAGTTCGCGAAGAGCGCATCCAGCATCTCGATCGTCATATCCTTCGGGTAGGTCACCACAAGGATGGGAAGCAGGGATTCGTCGAGTGTCCCAGGGGGCAGCGTCGCGTGCGTCATACCCAAGGCTAAACACAAATCGCGGGGACCTGACCACGCCGAAGTTGTCTGCCCCCGAGAGGGTTCAGAGGATCACGGGTGCGCTTACTCCGATGGTGAAAGACGGAGTCGGCGGCAGAGAGCGAGGCCGAGACCGAGTCAGCGACCGAAACGCAGCCACAGAGTCACGCCCATCCGAGTTCCCACCCAACTCGAAACGGACCGGTTCGCTAGGAGATACGCACCCAGGTGGGCACGAAACGCCACCCAAGCCATCGCAGCCGCAAGCAGCAGAGGGACCTCCACACCGAGGCCAAGCCATCAAGCTGAACCCCGATGAAGTTCTCTGGCGCAGACGCATCAAGCGACGTGACAGATCGAAAGCGGCGGGGTTCCAAGGGGTCGTCCGCAAACGACCCCTTGGGCCCGTCCGGCGAGGACAAGAGCCATCGATCTCAAAGCCCCAAAGCAGCAAGCCAGCGCCAGCGACGAAGACAGACCAAGCACAGCGACGGAGCCAGCGACAGCGACGGAGCCAGCGACAGCGACGGAGCCAGCGACAGCGACGGAGACCGAGTCAGCGACGGAGACCGAGTCAGCGACGGAGACCGAGTCAGCGACGGAGACCGAGCCACAGAGACCGAGTCAGCGACGGCGCCGCAACCACCAACCCCCAAGCGCCAGCAACCCCACCCACTCCCAACCACGCCCCGAAGCGGGCACCGTGCACCCGCACCCAGGCCGAGGCGGCGAGGGCGGCGTCGCCCCCGCATCGAGCGGCATGCCCGCCTCATCGCAGGAGACACGCGGCCCCGCATCCACCGGGCCTGGAGGCATCCCCGCATCATCACGCGTCAGCGCCAAGTCGAACACGACATCCGGCCAGTACGCAGGACATGTCCCGCCCACGGCCGTGCAGACATTGCAGCCGACGTCATTCACCGCATCGGAGAAGCTCCAAACGCGCTCGAGGTTCTCGCCCAAATCGAAGGAGCGCGCGACGGCGTAGGGCTGCGTGAAGGCATCGACGCAGACGAAGAGGTCGCTCGTTCCGTCGTCCGCCGCACGCTCGGCGATGCATCGCACGCCCAGCGTTGGGTTGAGCATCGCGAAGGTCCGGCCGCCATCGTCGGAACGCAGAAAGCCGCCATCCCAGCTGCCCGCCCAGACGTAGCGACCATCATGCGAGAAGGCGACGCCCGTCATCTCGGTGAGCTCAAGCACCGTGCGAAACGTGAGGCCTCCGTCTTCGCTCAGGAGCAAGCGCTCCGGCACGGTGTCGGTGACGCGACGCACCATCCGCACGAGCACACGCGCGGGGTTGGTGGGGTCAACGGCAAGCACATGCGCGTTGCGCTCCTCATCGCTGAGCAGCGGAAGCTCGGTCGTCGCGAAGGTCACGCCGCCGTCTTCGGAATGGAGAAAGACCGCGCGCCTTGGCGTGCTCGAGGTGCGCGGTACTGCACCGCTCGCGTAGATGCGTCGAGCATCGGAGGGTGCGATGCGCATCTTCTCAAGGAGCACGCCCTCGGGCGCCGAGCCCATCGTTGTGAAGGTCACGCCACCATCGGTGCTGCGCTGAAACGTATTCACGGCATCGCCGGGCGACATCGCAACCCAGAGCGCGCCCGTGTTGTCACGCTGCACATCGATCGCAAATGCGCCCAGTGTGCTCGCAGGTCCGTCGAGGTAGCCGCATGCCTGCGCATCACTGCGACGCAGCCCGTTGAAGGTCCCGAGCACGAGTGCGCCTCCCTCGGCGACGACGACGGGCGGGTCCTCCGTGAGGCGGTCGAAGCCCACCGCGGCGGCGCATGTCCAGGTGAACGAGCGACCGTCATCGCGTGTCGTGAGCAGCGCCCAGGTGGTGCGCATCACGAAGTGCTCAGGGTCGCTTGGGTCAAACGCGATCTCGCCAATGCTTGGCTCGCGTCCATGCGCCGCAGCCTGCGCGTGGACCAACATCGCAGCGCTCACAACACACGTGCCGACAAGGGCTCGACTCAGACGTTCTCGCTTCATCATGGCAGCGGCCTTCCATCCACAACGACCAGGTCGATGTACCAATAGCCAGCATCCTCGGTGAGCTCGAAGGCGATGGGCACCTCACCCGTGGCGCCAAGGAGCGAGCCCTCCACCGTCGCGCGCGCGTGGCCTTCCACTTCGTCCTGAGACTCAGCGGCCGTCAGCACGGCGGTCACGTGCTCCTCAATGGCGGGAAGGTCGTGCAGCTCGCGCTCCAGCCTCGCAGCGTCGAAGTCGCGCTGGTAGGTCGCGTTCATCCTGCGTAGCGCCGAGGGGTAATCATCGCCGCGCACATCCTCCAGAAAGCCCGAGGCGGCCGTCGCAGCGGCATCCGCCTGTGCGGCGAGCATACGAATCGAGAGACCGACGACGCAGACGCCCCCGAAGGCGACAAAGCCGCAGCCAAAAGCCAGCCAACGAGTCCAGGGCGAAGGAGCGCTCACTCGGTCCTTCTATCACCGCCAGCCCATCGCGCGGCGTCGTTCAATCCGACCAGGGGTCGAGCAGCTCGGCGAGGTAGTGCACGACGCGGCGCGCGGTCGTCGAGAACGGGTCGAGCAAGTCCTGCGTGCGCGGGGTCGCGGCTGTGCGACGTGTGCGCGGCGTGTCGGCGAAGGGGTCGAGAAGCTCAGAGTGCGAGGCGGTGGGCTCTGCAGTGAACGGGTCAATGACCTCACCACGTGCCTGCGCCGACGCCGAACTCGCCTGCATCAGCACACCAAGCACCGACAAGCTCAACACGAGTGCAAACACCCAGTTGGGAGCGATGCGTAGGGTCGAGCGGTTCATGGCGGCCTCCATGGGAAGGCTGATCGTACGCCCTGGGTTCGTCAGCGCCAAGCGCTTGTCTCGGCGTATCGCCCTCAGCGTGGCGAGATCGGAAGCGGACGCGGGTCCCACTCCTCGTGCTCCTCGGTCTCGAAGACCGTGAACCCAGCACGTCGATAGACCTCCAGCGCGCGCGGATGATCGAGGCTGCACGTGTGCACCCAGACGCGCGAGACGTTGCCCAGCGAGCCTGCCCAATCCCAAGCGCGTGCGACGGCCGCCTCGAGCAATGCGAGCCCCACACCGCGTCCGACGAACTCCGGCATCAAGCCGAAGTAGGCGAGCTCGATCGAACCCGGCGTGCGTGCATCGAGCTCGAAGAAGCCAAAGGGCACGCCCTCGAGGGTGCCGACATGCACCTCGACCTCTCTGTGCTGCACATGCGAGGCGAGCTCGGCATCGCCCATCCAGCGCCTGTCCACCCAGGCCCAGGGCGCACCTACGGTCTCGTAGAGATAGCGATAGAAGTGAAGGGGCAGCGCGCGCACATGCTCCACACGCGCGGCTTCGGGGAGGGCGCGTGGCGCAGTCGTGGGTCGCGCTTGCATGGCCAAACGCCAGGTGATGATTCGGATTCGTCCGCTCGCTTCACTCATGCTTCTTCTTTCACGCGGGGAGAACTAACAATACGCGCATGTCGGTCCACCTCCTCTTGGGCAATCCATCGGCGCAGTCCGGTGAAGCGGGGCGCTCGATTGCGCGCGTCGAGAAGCTCCTCGCGGCCAAAGGCATTCAGACGCACGTCGTGCACACGCAGCCGGAGGGCAAGACGCCCAGGCTCGTGCAGGCCGCGATCGATGTGCACCGACCCAGTGCCGTCCTCGCGCTCGGTGGAGACGGCACCTTCAACGAGGTCGCGCGCGGCATCCTCGCGAGTGGCTTCGACCTCCCGATGGGCGTCTTGCCGATGGGCACGGCGAACGACCAGGGCAAGTCATTCGGCATCCCCACGGGGCCTTCTGCATTGGAGGCGCAGGTCGAGATCATCACCAAGCGCTTCGTCAAGAAGATCGACGTGGGCAACGTCCGCGCGATCAAGAACGGCGAAGAGCAAGCCCGCGCCACCTTCTTCGACTCGCTGAGCTTTGGCCTCGCCCCGGACATCCTCGCCGTCCGAAACCGCGACCGCGAGGACATCAAGCGCGTGCCGATCCTCTCCGCCATCTACCGCGACCAAGCCGTCTACGTTGGCGCCGCACTCAACCGCTTCTTGAGCTCGTTCATCGAGCCCACGACCTTCGATGCCGTCATCGAGACCGACCGCTTCGACGAGACGCGCCGCGCCATCACCGACCTCGTCATCAAGGCCACGCCGATCTTCGCAGGCGAGTGGGTGCTCGAGCGCCGCGCCGAGGTGGACGACGGCCTCTTTGAGCTCGTCGTCGTCGGAAGCCGCCGCGAGTGGATCGAGCGCGTCGTGGGCGACCTCTCGCTCAACCCCTTCCGACCGGCCGCGCTCGGCCTTCCCACGCCCACGCATCTGGCCGCTGGCCACTTCACGCTCCACTTCTATCGGGGCGGCCCTGAGCACGGCGAAGAGCACACGCAGATCGCCTCGCAGGTGGATGGCGAGGAGTGGGTGCGCGGCGATCACTTCGAGGTGGACGTGGATCGCAAGCGCTTGCAGGTGATCGTGCCCGAGGGCTTCATCCCTCCATGGCGCTGATGGTGGCCTATCCGCCGAAGCGACCTTGACTCTCCGGACGCCTTCGATATTGTCCGCGCCCTTTCCGGCCCTTATGGGTCAACCCCTTTGGGTTCCCCTCTGGGTTTAGTGTCCCGAAAATTTGTGTGGAGTATCCGTGGCAAACGTCGACTCAGCGAAGAAGCGAATCCGTCAGACCGAGCGCCGCACGGCGCGTAACAAGCATGTGCGTTCGACCGTTCGCGGAACGATGAAGCGCGTCCGCGAAGCCCTCGAGAAGGGTGACGCACCGACGTCGACGACGGCACTTGCCGACGCCATCAAGCGCATCGACATGGCCGTCTCGAAGGGCGTCTATCACAAGAACGCTGGGGCTCGTTACATCTCGCGCCTCTCAGCGCAGGTCCACGCGCTCAAGAAGGCCTGAGCCTCTGACCTTCAAGGTCGAAGAAGCCGTCCGGAACATCCGGGCGGCTTTTTGTCGTTCCTGATTGTGCAGTTCCCGATTCTTCGTCCCTAGGATCGTTCTGCGGCAAGGTCCGGCGCAGTGACTGAAAGCATCGAAGAATCGGCCCCCGCGATCGCAGGTGAGCCTCCGCCCCGGCCGGTTTCAGAGCCAGCCAAGAAGAGCGGAGGCGTAGCGCGCAACACGGGCGTCGTGGCTGCCGGGACGCTCGTCTCACGTCTCCTCGGTGTCGTGCGTGATCAGGTCTTCGCGGCCTACTTCAGCCGTGACCTGACCGACCTCTTCTTCGACGCGTTTACCATCCCGAACGCCCTGCGCGGCTTGCTCGCGGAGGGCGCGGTGAGCAACGCGCTGGTGCCTGTCTACACGGAGCTACGCACCAAAGAGGGCGACGCCGCCGCGCGAGGCTTCTACGCGAACTTCCGCGGGACGATGCTGGTCATCCTCGCGCTCGTCTCGGTGCTTGGCGTGCTCTTCGCGCGACCGATTGCACACGCGTATGGCGGCGGCTTCGCCGAAGACCCGGCGCGCTTTGAGACCTTCGTCACGCTCACGCGTTTGCTCTTCCCGTACATCTTCCTGATGGGCCTGGCGGCGCTCGGCGCAGGGGCACTCAACGCACACGACAAGTTCGCGGTACCCGCCGCTGCGCCGGCGCTCTTGAACGTCGCATTCGCGCTCGCACCGCTTGTCTTTGTGCCGATCGCCATCGCGATGGAACAACCGCCGATCCTTGCGCTGGGCATTGCTGCGTTGGTGGGCGGTGTGCTGCAGGTCGTCGCCCAGTGGCCCTCGTTGCGCGCGATCGGGATGCCGACATGGCCGCGCTTCGATTGGGGCAACCCCGAGGTGAGGCGCGCCCTGCGCCTGCTGATTCCACTCACGCTTGGGCTCGGCGTCTACCAACTCAACGTGATGATGGCGCGGCTCTTTGGCTCGTATCTCGAGGAGGGCGCGATCAGCTTCCTCTACTACGCGCAGCGGCTCGTCGAGATCCCGCAGGGCATGTTCGCGGTGGCGGTTGCAACCGCTGCGCTTCCAAAGCTCACCAAGATGCGCGCCGAGGGCGATGACGCGGGCCTGCGCGCGACCTTTCATGAGTCGCTCTCGCTGGGCCTCTTCCTCGCGATTCCGCTTTCGGCGGCGCTGGTCGTGCTCGCGCTTCCGATCGTGACGGTGCTCTTCGCGCGTGGCGCATTCGACGCGACCTCCGCGACAGAGACGGCGCGCTCGCTCGCGTATCAGGCGCTCGGTGTCAGCGCAGTCGTCGGTGTGCGCGTCACGGTGCCGATGTTTCAAGCGCATCAAGACACGCGGACACCGCTGCTTGGGAGCGCGACGAACCTCCTCGTCTTCGTACCCGCGGCGTGGCTCCTGGGCAGCACGATGGGGCACTCGGGCATCGCGACGGCCATCTCCCTTGCGGGCATCGCGCAGTGCACGGTGTTGATGATCCTCTTGCGCAAGAAGCTCGGCAGGCTGGGCCTCGGGAGCGTTGTCTCGGGTGCGGTCCGTACGCTTCTCGCGGCCCTTCTCGCATCCGCTGCTGCGCGTGCGGTGTGCATGTTCGGCGCTTGGGAACATGGCGGCAACGACCTCACGAACATCACGGTCTTCGTCGCCGGTGGCGCGACCTTTGGTCTCGTCTTCGTGTTGCTCGCGAGCCTGCTGCGCGTCCCTGAACTTGAGCGCGCGAAGTCAGCGGTGATGCGGCGCTTCCGAAGGACGCGCTCTTCGTAAGGCGATATGCTCGCCTCTGTCGTGGACTTCACTGCGCGTTGATTCGCGAAGGTGCCTCCAGATTGTTGAGGAGCTTATGAACACATTCGTTGCCGGTTTCCCTCGCGGGACAGTTCTCTCGAAACAGGCGTTGCTGACGATGTTCGCAGTGGCGGCGATCGCCGGTTGCGATTGCGGCACCACACCCACCTCGTGTCGCTCCTCGATCGAGTGCGGCTCGCTTGTGTGCGTCGATGGACGATGCGTCCCCGCGCCTGCAGGCAGCGATGTTGGCGTGCGCCCCGATGCGTTTCGGCCGATGGGCGGCTGCGTCGATACGGATGGCGACATGCTCGGAACGGGCTGCGCGCTCGGTCCCGATTGCGATGACACCAACCGCCTTCGCGGTGGCGCGGAGATCTGCGACACGATCGACAACGACTGCGACATGATGGTCGACGAGACGTTTGCGGGCGTCTGCGTGGAGTGCACCGCCGACTGCGAGGCGCTTCCGACCGTGCCCGGCATGGGCGGATGGATGCCAGGCCCCGCCACCAGCGACGGCGTGATTGTCGACGCGGACGGCGCACTCACGTTGGGCCGCACAATGTCCGAGTCGTTCTCCGTCTGGGTCGCCAACACCGACGAGGCGACGGTCTCGAAGATGGACTCGCGCACCAACCGCGAGATCGCCCGCTACCCCTCGGTCGGCGCCAGTGCACCCGCGGGCGCACGCCCCTGGAATGAAGCCTGTAACTACGCCTCGCAGGGCAACTGCCCCTCACGCACGGCCGTCGATCAGAACTTCGATGCCTACGTCGCGAACCGCGCCTTCGGCAACGTCGGCACGGTCACCAAGTACGCGAACCAGGAATCCGACTGCGTCGATCGCAACGCCAACGGCGTCATCGACACCAGCCGCGACATGAACGGCGACGGGATAATTCAGCTCGGCACTGGCGAGTTCATCGGCCCGGCCGATGAGTGCATCCTCTACACGACCGCCGTCGGCACGGGCTCGAACCTTCTTCCGCGCGCACTGACCGTTGGTGTCGCGGGCGTGGATCAGCTTGTCGGCAACGTCTGGGTCGGCCTCTTCAACGGCCAAGAGGGCTGCGAGCTCGACAGCGCGACGGGCGCCACGATTCGCTGCATCTCGATTGCACCGCTTCGCAGCTACGGCGGCACCTCCGATGCCTCCGGACGCATCTGGTTTGTGAGCCGCGCCAGCAGCGCGCAGATGCTCGGCTACATCAACCCCGCGACGGGCGTCTTCACGATGGCCTCGAACGCGCCCACGCCCGGCGGCTGCAACCCCGACACCTACGGCATCTCGGCGGACGGCTCCGGGCATCTCTACATCGCGATCACAAACTGCTCGCCGAGCCTCTTCCGCTACACGATCGCCACCGACACCTGGGACACCTACGACCTTCCAGGCGGCGGCTCACCACGTGGCGTCGCGGCCGATGAGACGAGTCTCTGGATTGGCTTGAGCCACAACGCGATCAACTTTGAGGGCGGGCTTGCGCAGCGCATCCTTCAGTTCCGGCTCTCGGACATGAGCTTTGTGCGCAGCTGGACGCTCCCCACCGGCCTTGGCACCGTCGGTGTCGGCGTCAGCTTCGACGGCTCGGTCTGGGCCATCGCGCAGGGCTCGAACCTGGCCGCACGCCTCGACCCCGTCGCGGGCACCTGGATCGAGCATCCCGTCGGCCTCACGCCCTACACCTACAGCGACTTCATCGGCTTCGGTCTCAACACCTTCGCGCAGCCGCGCGGACACCACCGCTTCGTGAGCGAGGGCTGTGAGGGGACCGAGACCACGCGCTGGCAGGGCTTGCGCCTCCGCGTCGAGCGTCCTGCCGGGACGCGTGTGGAAGTCTGGGCCCGTAGCGCCGACACGCGCGCCGCCCTGGAGCCACTCCCCTGGGTTGGCCCCTTCGCGGTCGATGGCGCGGGCCTTGTGAACCTCGTCGCCTCACCCGGGCCCTTTGAGGGCCGCTTCATCGAGATCGACCTGCGCCTCTCGACCGACGATCGCCGCGTTGCCCCACGCATCTTCAGCGTCGACTCCGCCCGCACCTGCGGCGGCGGCATCAGCTGAAGCCCACACAGACGCACTGAACGGACGAAGGATGAGCTTGAAAGGGCTCATCCTTTTTCGTTTCCGTCGGGATACGAGCGTGATGGAGGCCCAGGTTCACGCCTATCCGTCGGGAATGGAGCGAGGTAGGGGCTCAGGTTCACTCGTATCCGGCGGGAATGGAGCGAGGTGGAGGCCCAGGTTCACTCGTATCCGTCGGGATAGGAGCGTGATGGAGGCCCAGGTTCACTTGTATCCGTGGGGAATGGAGTGAGGTAGGGGCTCAGGTTCACTCCTATCCGTCGGGAATGGAGCCCGCCCGGCCCATCGGACCCAAAAGCAAAAGGGACAAGCCTCTCGGCTCATCCCTTTCTTCGAACGGTCGTGAGGCTCAGTTCGCCGGCTGCATCACCGGCTGCTCGCCACCGCTGGAGCCGGTCGGGGAGACGGCGCTCACGTAGCCCTCGGAGGGCGGGTAGGGCGATGCGGGGACGGGCTCGCCTGCGCCGCACTCGGTGGCCATCGACTGTCCATTCACGCCCTGGACGATGCGCTGACAGGTCGCGCGGCACTGGCCGACGCCTGCGAACTCGTATTGCACCAGGTAGACGGCGCCTGCGAGCGGCACCTGGTCGAGGAGGGTGCCGCATCCGCCATCGCTGACGCGCGTCGTCACCACGCGCTGCACAGGGACCTGACGGTTGCAGTAGACGGGGCCCTGACGGTTTGAGCCGCACTGGTAGCGCTGGTTCTCCCAGACCGTCTGTTGCTGTTGCACGAAGTGATAAAACTCGGTCTCGAAGCCGTACTGCATCCCCTCGGGACGGATGCGCATCACCGCCTCGCGCACGCTGCCAGCCCCTTCGAGGCGCACCGCTTCGCCGTTGATCGTCACGATCTCCTCGACGTTCGGGCCAAGCTCCGCGTGGTGCACGACACGGATCTGCACGTCGGCGTGCGGGTCTTCCATGGCGGGCTGGCTGTAGCGGCGAACGCATCCTGCGGATGTGACCGCAAGCGAGGAGAGGGCGAGGGTCAGAGCAAGGAGGCTGCGATGTGCGTGGTTCATGGTGTCGTCCCGAGGTTGGTGCCGCACAGCAATGCGGCGGCGGCTACATGCTCACTAAGCGACGCGTATGCCAGCCCGGATCTTCAATGAAGCGCAACTTCTGTGTGATCCCGCGTGAACCGAGCTTCACGACGCACGGCTGCAAACTGTGAACAGCTGCGGTAGAGCGCGGAGATGAAACACGTCATCTCACCCCTCGTCACCCTCCTCTTTGTCGTTGGCTGTGGCGCGTCGCATGCGCACGATGACGCGACCCCGACCTCGGATGTGATCCTGCCCTGCGTCGCACCGGGCGCACCCAACGCCGAGACATGCGGCTATGTCGTCCGCGGATGCTGTTACGCGACTGCTGCGCTCGCCTGCCACGTCGCCGGATGCAGCGAGGAGAGCTGCACGATCTTGGAGTCGTT
>JBILQT010000195.1:0-14146 GCA_044373065.1 Sandaracinaceae bacterium | reverse complement strand
GCGATCGCACTGAGAATCGCGAGCAATACGCTGACGGCCGCCACAACGAGCAGCCAGAGCGAGGGGCCCGTCGAGGCGCTCGTATGCACCGCGACGCCCGCATCGCGACCCGGCGCGAAGGGATCGTCATTCGCCAGATCGCCAAGCTCGGTGCGGCGCGCGATGAGGCCCGAGAGATCGCCGCGGCGTACCTGCACGGTTGCCCGCGCCTCAAGCTCGCCCGCGCGCGCAACGACTGTCGCCGTGCCCTCGCTGCTCGCCTCGAAACAGTTGCCGCTGATCGTCCCGTTGCGCGCATCGACACTCAGCTCGACACGCGTCCCGCGCAGCGCACAGCCCGCCGCATCGACGACCCGCGGCTGAAAACAAAGGCGGCCCCCAGGCTCGAGCTCTCCGGTTGGAGGGCGCATCGCAATGCGTGCCGCAGCGCCCGGTGTGCAGGCAGGCTCGGGTGGTTCCACGGGCGTGACAGGCTCGACGGGCGTGGGTGTAGGCGTGGCGCCTGCGATGCGCTCGAAGGTCTGCGTCGAGGTTACCGTCGCAGTGCAATGCGACTCGTTGAGCGTCCAATCGTAGGCCGTCTCATCACGCAGCTCGATGCGCTCTTGGCCCGAGGCCGTGAGGCGATAGCTGCCCGTCTCGCGGCGTGGGTCCTCGGCAGGCGTGCGACACAAGATCTGCCAGCTGCCCGGGCTCACGCGTGAGGAGACAAGACGCACCGCGCGGTTGTCGCTCCAACATCCGCGCGTGGACCGACGCGACCCGAACGAGAGGTGATCGCCATCCTGCGTGACGTGCACCGTCCCGCGCGCAGGCACCGTGCTCGACTGCGGCCTAGGCCCGCAATCCGGCCCCCACGTCTCGACCTGCACGTTGATCTGCGTCGCACCCTGTCGCCAATCGCCTTCAAAGGGCCCGTCGGCGCGCGCCACTGTGGTCGAGAGGAGAAGGCCCGCGGCGAGCAGAATCGATGTGCAAAGGTCCCAAGTGCGCATGTCCGCGAAGCTTCGCACGAGCGGCGTGGTGACTCACGGAAAGCGCGAAAGCCGCGCGGCATCTTGGAGTCCCCCTTCCGGAGCGTTCGGGAGGGGTGCGGCAAGTTGGAGTCCCTCTTCCGCTCGGCGCGAGAGGGGTGCGGCAAGTTGGAGTGCCCCTTCCGCTCGGCGCGAGAGGGGTGCGGCAAGTTGGAGTGCCCCTTCCGCTCGGCGCGAGAGGGGTGCGGCAAGTTGGAGTCCCCCTTCCGCTCGGTGCGAGAGGGGTGCGGCAAGTTGGAGTACCCCATCCGAAGCGTTCGGGAGGGGTGCGGCATCCATTACGGCGTGCGTAGCAGCGCGACCATCGCCTCAAGCAAGGTGCTCGGCGGGCCCTCGCAGATCTCGCCGCTGGAGGCATCGATCGTCACCTGCTTCTCGCCAAGCGTGATGAACATCATCTGGTCTTGCGCATACGTCAGATGGCTCGGCTGCAAGCGTGTGTGCTCGGGCTCGACGGCCTCGGCGAGGGCACGCAGCTGGGCGAGAGAATCTGCCGAGAGAGGACGCGGCGTCTCCTTGCGCCGCGTCCCCGCGTCGAAGTCGACGAGGATGGATGAGGAGCCGCCTCCGCCCTGATGCGTCCACCGAATCGAGTCACTCATGGGTGCAAGCATGCGGCGACGGAACGAAAAAAGCGCGAGTTGCCTCGCGCCTTCTTCGATGTGGTTTGTGAAGCTCAGCCCGCTGCGCGGACCTTGTTCACTTCGGACGTCAGCTCAGGCACAGCCTTGAAGAGATCCGCGACGAGGAAGTAGTCGGCCACCGACGCGATCGGCGCTTCCTTGTTGTTGTTGATCGCGACAATGCACTTGCTGCCCTTCATGCCGGCGAGGTGCTGAATCGCGCCCGAGATGCCGACGGCGAAGTAGAGCTTCGGCGCGACAACCTTGCCGGTCTGACCGACCTGCAGATCGTTCGGCACGTAGCCAGCATCACAAGCTGCGCGTGATGCACCCATCGCTGCGCCAAGCGCGTCGACGAGGGGCTCAAGCACCGTCTTGAAGTTCTCGGCGCTCTTGAGTGCGCGACCGCCGGAGACGACGACCGAGGCATCCGAGAGCTCGGGGCGCTCGCTCTTCACCGCGACAAGCGAGACGAACTCGATGCGACCTGAGCCGCTCGAATCCGCCACATCGACAGCCTCAGCGCCCGTGTAGCCGCCTGTCTCTTCGGCCGCTTCGAACTCGCTCTGACGCACGGTCACAACCTGCACGTCGGTGTTGACCTTGCAGTAGCCGTACACGTTGCCGGCGTACATCGGACGACGATAGACGAACTCGCCGCCGTCGACGCTCACGCCTGCGATGTCCGAGGCCACGCCTGCATCGAGGCGCACTGCGACGCGCGGGAGCAAGTCTTTGCCATAGGTGCTGGCCGTCGCCGTGACGACGCCATAACCGCGGCTCTTCACAGTCTCTGCAACCGTCGGTGCGTACTTCTCTGCGAAGTATCCGCCTTCGATCTCGGCCGTGAGAATCGCACGCGCGCCATACGCCGCGAGCTGGCCTGCAGCGGCTTCCGTGCCTTCGCCAATCGCGAGGACATCGAATGCGCCGCCCGTGCCCTCGGCCACTTTGCGGGCGAAGGTCACTGCATTGAGGGTGTTCTTTCGGAGCGCTCCATCAAGAAGCTCCGCAACGACAAGGACGTCAGTCATGTTCGTGACTCCAGATTCAAAAAGGGTTGTGGCTCAGAGCGCTTTCGCGTCTGTTTGAAGGAGCTTCACAAGCTCGGAGACGCTCTCGATGTAGCGGGTGTTGCCCGAGCGCGCGGCCGGCAGCTCGAACTTCGTGTACGTGACCGAGCTCGATGCGCTCACGCCGAAATCCGCGAGGCCCTTGCTGTCGAGCGGCTTCTTCTTCGCGGCCATGATGCCCTTCACCGCGATGTGGCGAATGTCATCGGAGTACGCGTGCGAGGCCGGCGTGAGGCTGTTCTTCACGGCCTTCGACTGCACGATGCGCAAGTCGACCGTGACGACGGCGGGCAACGTCACCTTGAGCGTGAGCACGCCCGTATCGACCTCGCGGCCGACGAGAAGCGCCTTGTTGCCATCGGTCGTCTCAAGCGACATCGCGAACGTCGCCATTGGCCAATCGAGCAACTCTGCGAGCATCTGGCCCGCGCTAT
Organism: Sandaracinaceae bacterium; assembly: GCA_044373065.1. Classification (GTDB taxonomy): domain Bacteria; phylum Myxococcota_A; class Polyangia; order Polyangiales; family Sandaracinaceae; genus JAFLCL01. Next base: position 10,982 of record JBILQT010000195.1, on the reverse strand, counting down.
TCGAGTCACCGTCGACAGCCTGCTTGCCCATGAGCACAAGGTCGGGCTTCTCTGCATCGACGATGGCCTTGAGCGTCTTGGCCACCACGAGCGAGTCGATTTGACCGTCTTCCGCCTTCACGTGGATCGCGCGATCGGCGCCCATCGCAAGGGCCTGACGCATCGTCGTCTGCACGTCGTCTGGGCCGAGGCTGACGATGACAATCTCGCCCGTGCGCTCGCCCGACTCGCCGTTTTCAAGAAGGCGAAGGGCCGCCTCGAGTGCGTACTCGTCGAAGGGATTCACGGCCCACGGAAGGTCGCCTGAAACGACCTGCTTTCCGTCCGCCGAGACCTTCATCTTGTTCGCGTTGTTTGGGTCCGCTACCCGCTTCACCGGAACTAGAATCTTCACGTGTCCTCCGTGGGCCTGACTCGATGTGAGCCAGTGCTGTTGTCTTCGTTCTCGAACCAACGTGCGTCTCATCGACGCGAAAGTTTGGGTGCTTCAGGGCCGCTGATTTGGCCGGAAAGCCTTGCGAATTGCGCGCGGATCTAGGGGCCTCGACGCGCCGTGTCAAGCATGGGTCCGGGTGCAAGGAGACCCGAGAGAAAGAATGACGAGACCTGGCTCGCCGCGCGGTTCAGGTGGCTCGGCTCACCACCGCCGAGCGCCCAGGTGACTGCGATGCCGTCGAGCGCGCCCCAGAGCGAACGCGCGATCACCTTTGGGTTCACATCTGCGCGCACCGCACCGCGTTGCTGGCCGTCTGCGATGAGGCCGGCGATGACCTCGAGGTACTGCGTGAAGAGCGGCAGTGCGTACTGCTTCAGCATCTTGGGGCTCTGCCTCAAGTTGACGGTGACGACCTCCGCGAGATCGCGCTGACCTTCGAGCAGGCCGAGCTGCAACTCGACGACGCGGCGGAAGCGCTGCTCAAACGGTGCATCGGTGGCGACCGTCTCGCGGAGCACATTGACGAGCGTCGTGATGCGGTCCTCGAAGACCGAGACGAGCACGTCGTCTTTGTTGCGGAAGTAGAGATAGATCGTGCCGTCTGCGACACCGGCCGCCTTGGCGATCTCACTCACGCGCGCGGCGTAGAAGCCCTTGCGTGCAAAGACCTTGATCGCCGCCTTGAGGATGCGCTCACGCTTGTCGGCGCTGCGCTTGTCGCCTCCGGAGCCAGCGGCACGCGAGGGCGTCTTGTCGGCTTTCTTCGCAGGAACCAATGAACCCTTCGGCTTCACAGCGGGTTTGGATTCACCCTCTCGCGAACTGAATGGTGATTCATTTCCGGGCACGGCCAGCGCTACCACGCGAAGCGTTTGGGTCAACGAAGCGCGTGACGGAAGGGGCCGCGATCACTCACCGACGCTGAGGAGCACGTTCTTCAGGTAGTCGCCCTCGGGGAAGGCCGGGAGGCGCGGATGATCGGCTGCACCGCCCCAGCGCTCCAGCACGCGCACATGGCGCGGCACCTTCTCCACGGCCTCGCGAATCGTCCGATCAAAGCGCTCTCTATCGACATGACTGGAGCACGAGGCCGCGAGGTAGATGCCGCCCGGTCGCAACAAGCGAAGACACGCGCGATGCAGCGATCGATAGGCGCGCATCGCATTCGGCACCGCCGCTTCGTTGGGCGCAAAGCTCGGTGGGTCGCCGACGATGAGGTCGTAGCTCTTGCCCTGCTCGCGCACGCGCTCGAGGAACTTCGGCACGTCCTCGACATGCGTTGTGTGCTTCTGCAAAAGGCCATTCTCGGCCCAGCTCTTCTCGGCCAGGAGCAGCGCTTCTTTGGCGACATCGACCGTGCTGACCTCGCGCGCACCCCCGAGGCCTGCTGCGATTGAGAAGCCTCCGGTGTAGCCGTAGAGGTTGAGCACCGAGCGGCCCCTGGCGAGGTCGCGAATGCGCTTTCGAGACTCTCGGTGATCGAGGAAGAGGCCCGTCTTTTGGCCGTGTCGCAAGTCTGCATGGAGCTTCATGCCGTGCTCATGAATCACGACGAGCTCGGGCGGCTCCTCGCCATGGACGACGCGTACGTCCTTCGTCTCCCCACGGCCCTTGCGCAGGAGCACGCCGCGCAGCTCGGGCATGGTCTTGACGATGCACGGCACGATCGCACTCGCCCAACGCTCGGCGCCCAGGCCATCGAAGCGCACGACGGCCCAGCCTGCGTAGACATCGACGTTCACGCCCGGCAGTTGATCGGCCTCGCCGTTCACCCAACGAAAGGCTGTTGTCTGTGTGCGATCGATGAACGCGGTGCGCTGCGCGAGTGCCGCCTGCACACGACGCAGCATCACGTCGCCCTCAAGCTCACGACGCTTGCGCGCGACGATGCGGACGCCGATCACGCCCTCGTCGAGGTAGCCCACGGCGAGCAAGGAGCCATCGCGGTCGATGACCTCCACGAGCTCGCCCGGCTCACCCTGCGAGGCCTGCAGAGCATCGCGATAAATCCAAGGATGGCCTGCATCGATCGAGGCCCTCACGTCCTTCTTGAGACGCAACGTACGCATGCGGCGCTCTGTCCCCGCAAGGCTGCGAGATGGCAAGCGAAGCCCACGAAAAACCGTCACGGAAAAAGCCGCCCGTGAAGGCGGCTCGTTCTCCAAGCGAAGCTGAGAAGTTCAGAGGCCGTGTGCCGCCGCGAGGGACTCGCTGAAGCCGTTCGTGAAGTTCGCGGGCACTGCGGCACCGGGCCACTTGATGAAGGGCATGCCGCCGCCACTCCAGCCTGAGCGTCCGTAGGCCTCGGCGGTCATGATCGCCTCCTCGAATGCGCCTGGTGCACTCAAGCTCACATCGCGGAAGGGGATGCCGCGTGCGGTGAAGTAGGCGCGTGCAGAGCGGCAGTAGCCGCAGGATGTGGTGCCGTAGAGCACGACCTCGCCGGTGGGCGGCGCATTCGGGGCGCACATCCCCGAGGCATTGCAGGTGCTGCCGGTTGCGCAGGAGCCGCATGTCCCGCCGCAGCCATCGCTGCCGCAGCTGCGACCCGAGCACATCGGTGTGCAGCTCGGTGCCACGTAGGCGTCGGGGCCCACATACGCATCCGCGGTGTACGTGACGCCCGCATCGGACGCGCCGTAGGTCGCGGCATCAGGGCGCGGGGCATCGGGTGCACCGAGCAACACTGGTCCGCCACCGCCGCCGCCACGAGGCGCCTCGCCCTCGCGAAGGGCTTGAAAGCCGAGCGAGCCCTCGCAGCCGAAGAGTCCGAGGGTCACGAGTGCAATGAGGAGGGTGGTGCGCATGCAGAGGCTTCAGCACGGCATGTGCCAGCGCGTGTACTCAACGAATACGCTGGTTCTGAAGCTCTTTCGCGCCCTCGCAGGCGAGCGGATCGTCCCTCCAACACGACGCTGTACCGGCGAGGTGACACCTCACGAGACAGGCCTCACGCGTTCTTGATCGTCGGCACCAGCAAGGGCGTGATCGCCTCGCGAAAGCGCGGTGACCAAGGGCAGGGCTTGAAGGTCTCTGGGTCCAAGCGGACAAGGCGCGTGCGGCCGCGGCAGTAGGCCTTCGAGCCATGCATCGAGACGATGCGCGAGTGCAGCACAAAGCTTGTGGTGCCGAGCTTCTCGGGCTCGATCTCGACGATGAGGTCGCCCTCGCCACGCACCGGCGCGAGGTATTCGATCTCGTGGGCTGCGACGACGTGGAACTTGTCTGGGTTCTTCGCGAGGTCGTCATCCCAGAGAAAGCCAAGCGCCTGAAAGAGCTCACCGCGGGCGCGCTCCATGAAGAGCACGTAGCGAACGTTGTGAAGGATGTTCAGTGCGTCGAGGTCGTCGAAGTAGACGCGCTGCGTGCTGCGAAAGGGTGCGGTGATCGGCATGCGGCGGTGTAGCGCGGACGCGCTGACATGGCGCGGGCCCCCGTGCGTGCGCGGGATGCCTCTGCCACGGTGGCGGAGGCACACCTGGGTGTTGAGGGATGCCTCTGCCACGGTGGCAGAGGCTTCCTTGCGTGCGCGGGATGCCTCGGACACGGAGGCAGAGGCATACCTGGGTGTCGAGGGATGCCTCTGCCACGGAGGCAGAGGCATACCTGGGTGTTGAGGGAAGCCTCTGCCACGGTGGCAGAGGCTTCCTTGCGTGCGCGGGATGCCTCGGCAACGGTGGCAGAGGCTTCCTTGTGAACGGTTGTTCAGCGATGCGACGCGCGCTGTCCTGCAAAGCGGGTTCGCAGGGTCTGTACGCCTGTCTGGCAGCGCTGAAAGCCCGAGCGCGAGGCCTCGATCGCCTCGGTCGACTCCTGAATCGCGGCTTCGATGCGTGCGGCGGCCTCCGTGGGGATCTCACCGGCGCCACCATTGGAGGCCTCGAGCAGCATGCGTGTCGCTTCGGTGTGCTGGCCTTCCGCGCGCAGCACGGAGTCGAAGGCATCCGCGCAGGCATCGCGCACGGCACGCACGCTCTCGTTGCTCAACACCAAGGCGCGCAGATCCGCGACGCCGCGCTCTCGTTCTTCACGTGGCGCATCGGTCGCGAAGTCGTCGTAGCGCGTCAGGAAAATCATCGCCTCGTTGCGTGCATCGTCGCCCTCACCACAGCCCGTGATCGTCGTGCCGAGAAGGGCCAATGAGAGTGCAACACGAAGCGAGAACGTCATGCGGGCGAGCTTCGCAGAGAACCGAATCGCGTGCCCGTTGTCAGGAGGGCATGCGTTATCGTCCCGCCATGGTTGCCCCCCTTTCTCTGCTCCGTACCTCGTCGCTCGCCGCGACACTCACCTCGGCCGCGTTGATCGGCTGTGGTTCGAGTGCGCAGCCTGCCGGCACGACGACGACATCGAATGAGACGACCACCTCGGGCGGTGAGACTGAGACGACGCCGCAGGTCACCTACGACACGACGCCCGTGCCCGTGCCGCAGACGGCGGTCCCTCGCGCGCAGCTTGCCCAAGCTGTTCAAGACGAGTGGCTCGAGGTGGAGCGCGGCATTGCAGAGCGGCCTCCGCTGCCCCCTGCAGACTCCACGGAGACCTCGCTCACCGAGTGGTACGGCGGCCCTTACCGCGATTGGATCATGTCGCGCATTGCGTCGGCCAATCGCGCCAACGACGCGATCAACCAGGCCGATACACTTGCCCTGCACGAGCGCGGCGTGGGCGCAGGCCTGATGGGATATTTCTACGAGCAGACGGCCGCCGAGGCGCGCAGCGCACCGATTCCGCCAGCGATTCAGGGCGATGCGGAGCTGCTCGACATCTACCGCTCCAGCCTCGATGGCGTGCTTGCACCGCTCGCGCTGCGCTCCGTCGAGGCCTACCGATTCTGCGTCGCTGCCTTCGATGAGATGAGCGAGGCCGATGGTGCGAATGCGCCTGCGTGGGGCGAGTGGCGCGCATGGTGTGAAGACCGAGGTGTTGAGGTGCTCACGCTCTACGGCCCGCCCACGGGTCCACATGGCGAAGAGCAGACAACGGGGAGCGCGCAGTGAGGCGCAACCCTGCGGCCGGCGGGCAAGGCCTCGCGCATGTCTCGACCGAGCGTCTCAAGCGCCTGCTCAAGCGCCTGCACGATGGCGCGCTGGTGTGTCCGATCACCCAGATGACGCTCGTCGTCGCAGGCCTGCCCGACCTCGTCGACGAAGTCGGTCACCTGCAGGGGCTCGAGGCGCGTGCTGCGATCGCAGTCGTCGTTGCCGTCATCGCCGAGCGCGCTCAGTTCGAGAAGAGGCTCGCGCAGGTTGCGCGCGACGATTAGTGCAGTTTGCAGCTCAACTGATTCGCTCTTTGGGCACGCAAGATTTTGGTTTCAGCGCGAGCGCGCCCGCAGAGAGCGACTGAGGCGTAGCGGAGCTACGTCGCAGGGAGCGAACGAGGACGTAAGCCGCGATCAAACCAAAAGATAAGTGCCCTAGGCCGACACCTCAGTGCATCGCCGCATCGGGCCCGAGGTAGATGCGCTCCTCCTCACACGCATACGTCGTCGGCGTGAGCTTGATGACGGTGTGCAGCGGGATGGGCAGGTCCGGGCAATCGCGCGGCGGCTTGTCCATCAGGTACGCGTAGAGCGCACGCAGCACGGCCTGGTGCGCGACCACAAGCGTTGGCGTCCGCTCGCGCTCGAGCTCGACGATGACGGGCTCCAAGCGACGAATCACATCGCGGTACGACTCGCCACGCGGATAGCGGTAGTCGAACTTGTCATCGCTGCGCGCTGAGAACTCGGTCGGCATCAGGCGCTGCACCTCGTCGTAGGTCATGCCGTCGCAATCGCCCGCATCGATCTCATCGAGAGCACGCCACTGCACTGCAGGTCGCACAAGCGTCGAGGCCGTCTCGATCGTGCGCCGCAGGGTGCTCGTGTAGATCGCGAGCTCGCTCTCCTTCATCTCCTTGGCCATGTAGCCCGAGAGACGCGCCGCAAAGGCTTCTCCGCGCGGTGAGAGCAGTGAGTCCCCGCCGATGCGGTTCTCCGTGTTGTAGAGGCTCTCGCCATGCCGCGTGAGGTAGATGGGGCGCGGGATGGGATGCAGGTTCATCAGGTAGTAGACGAGGCGCGAGGGTAGATAGCCCTGGATGCGCGAGACCTCGAGGCGCCTTCCCACATCGATCACTTTGACGAACGCGCCCTCACTCTCCGCGACCGGCTCATACACGCGCTCGTAGTTGGCGATGCGCTGACGGAAGTCGTTCGCGGCCTTCTCGGCATCCATGTTCGCGTAGTCCGGCATGTGCAGCTTCGTCTGCCGGATATTCGATTCGATGACCTCTTGGTCCTCGCAGAGGCTCTCGACGAACACGACCTGCAACCCCGCACCCTTGCAGCGCTCAGCCACTGCACGGCGCCGCTCCTGGGTCGAGTTCGTTGCGTCGTAGATGCCGACCTCACCGCCATCGCCGAACCACGCAACCATGTCGTTCAACGCGAGCTGCGCGACCTCCGCACGGGCCTCGCGCGCATCGGTGTTGTCGGGGTCGAAGAAGCTTGAGTCCTTCTGGCTGCCGAGGCGTGCGCGACGGTAGTTGCCGACGTTGAACACGCGCGTGCGGTAGCCGAGCCAAGAGAGGTAGCGCGAGAGCCTTCGCGCGATGTGGGTTTTGCCGCGCGCAGGCAAGCCCACCATGACGAGTGCGAGCTGCGCGAGACGTTGCCTTGGGTGGTTCGGTGACACGCAGCGAGAATGGCCCGTGCTCGCTCAGCCTGTCATCCTCGGCGACATGAAACGCCAAGCTGTTCTCTTCGCCACCGCACTCTCCCTCCTCGGATGCGGCAGCAGTCAATCCACCGCTGTGACCCCCGCCGTCACGCCTCCGCCTGCCTCAGGCCCAGCACTCACGGCGCAGCAAGTGATCGACGCGAGCAACCAATTCTCGATCGACCTCTACCGCGGCATCGCGAGCGCAAACGCGAACACCGCTGCATCGCCTTTCTCCGCACACACGGCCTTCGCGATGACGCGCGAGGGCGCACGCGGCGAGACGCGCGCCGAGTTCGATCGCGTGCTTCATCTCGATGGCAACGCAGGCCCAGGCTTTCACGCGATGACCGAGCGCGTTGCGGCGATTGGCCAAAGTGGCGTCGAGCTGCGTGCGGCCAACCGTGTCTTTGTCGAGCAGTCCCTCGCGATGCAGCCAACGTTCGCGCCCGCGCTTGAGCAGGGCTTCGGCGCTCCCTTCGAGGCAGTCGATTTCGTCAGCGCGGCAGAGCCCGCACGCGTGCGCATCAATGGCTGGGTCGCAGGCCAAACCGCAGACCGCATTCAAGATCTCCTCCCGGGCGGCGCCATCGACAGCAACACGCGCCTTGTGCTCACCAACGCCGTCTACTTCCACGGCAACTGGGCCCGCGCTTTTGAGGCCTCACGCACCGCGCCGATGCCTTTCCAGATCGCAGGGCAGGGCGTTCCTGTCCCGATGATGCAGGCCGAGATGCCACTTCGCTTCGCACGCGCAGAGGGCGTGACGGTGGGCGAGCTTCCGTATGCAGGCGGACAGGTCTCGATGCTCGTCGCAGTCCCGACGGATCCGAACGGTCTCGGCGCGCTCCTCAGCAACCTCTCGACGCAGCAGGTGCAGGGCTGGGTCAACGACCTGAGCGAGCAACACCGCGTCGTTGTGAAGCTCCCGCGCTTCCGCATCACACCGACGTCGAGCGTCGGCTTGAGCGCACCGATGCAGGCACTCGGCCTTCGTCTCGCATTCAGCGACGCGGAGGCCGACCTCACGGGCATCGCCGAGGCCAACCCGCGGCTCTATGTCGCCGAGGCCTATCACCGCGCGTTCATCGAGGTGAACGAAGAGGGCACCGAGGCCGCCGCAGCGACGGCCGTTGTCGTCGCCACACGCAGCGCCCCGATGATGCCGCCCGAGCCCGCAGCGCTCATCGCCGATCGCCCCTTCCTCTTCATGCTGCGCGACACGCAGACGGGCGCGATTCTCTTCATGGGCCACGTCGCCGACCCGCGCTGAACGCGCATCCACAACGAACAAGGGCTCCGAGCAGCAATGCTGGGAGCCCTTTTCGTTTGTGGAAGCCAGTGAGCTTCAGTCGTCGATGAACTCGACGGGTGCCGTGCGCTTCGCGGCTGGCGCCTTGTCGTGCCGAAGGTCACGCGCCTTGCGGTAGTCCGTCAGGTAGTTCTTCTTCAGCTTCTCAAGCTCATCGAGGCTCAACTCACGCCACATCCCTGGTCGGAGATTGTCGGTGGAGATGCCGGCGAAAGACATGCGCGCAAGACGGAGCACCGGATGCCCGACCGCCTCGCCCATGCGGTGAATCTGCCTGTTGCGGCCCTCAAAGAGGGTGATCTGAATCCACGTATTGCGCTCTTCCTCGCGCAGCACGAAGACCTCGGCCGGCTTGGTCTTCTCGCCGTCATCGAGCACGACGCCCTTACGAAGCGCCTCAAGCGCCTCAATGGCGATCATGCCGCGCATCTTGGCGACATAGATCTTTGGCACGTCGCGACGCGGGTGAAGCAGCGCGTCGGTGAGCTCGCCATCGTTGGTTAGGAGGAGCGCACCGCTCGTGTGAAAGTCGAGACGACCCACGGGGTAAGCGCGCACACCGATGCGGTCGATGATGTCGCCGAGGTGCGGGCGTCCTTCTGGGTCGCTCAGCGTGCTCACCACCGCACGTGGCTTGTGCAGGATGAAGTACACCGGCTTCTGCATGACCACACGGCGTCCATCGACCTCGATGCGGTCGCGCCGACCGTCGGCCGTCGAGCCAAGCTCGGTGACCACCTTGCCGTTCACGCGGACTTTGCCGGACGTGATGAGTAGCTCTGCAGCACGACGCGAGGCCACGCCTGCATGTGCCAAAATCTTCTGAAGTCGTTCTTTCACGTACTGCCAGTCGTGTCGGAGGCGTCGGCAGCGTTGCCGGTCTCTGTGCCTGAATCGCCCGGTGCGGGCGCTCTATCGCGGTCTCTGTCCCAACGATCAACACGTCCATCACCATCGATGTCCGTGCCCATGCGGACCATGCGGCCCTCTTCGAAATACTCCCAGCGATCGGGGTGCCACTCAGTCGCTGTGCTGCGCCCCGCCATATCGCGTTCGGTGCGCTCTTCGTTCCCGCGGTCGTCGAAGTAGATCTTCGTATCGACGCGCCCGTCCGCGTTGTCGTCGACCTCGCTACGCACGATGCGGCCCTCTTGGAAGAAGGTAATCGTGTCGATCTGACCATCGAAGTTTCGGTCCGCCTCCTCGCGAAGCGGGCGCCCCTCGTCGTTGTAAAAGCGGACGACGTCTTTGGTCCCGTCGCCGTTCAAGTCGGCTTCGCGGCATGTGAGGACCAAACGCATTTGTCCGGGCTCTCCAGCACGTCGGAAGACACGTCGCACATCAGGCTGCTGGTCTCCGGAGGTGTCGTATTCGGACACTTCGAGGTCGCGGCCTTCGCTCTCGCAGCGGCCGTTGTCTTCGATCGTCACCTGACGTCCGCTGGCCGTGGTGCGCGTGCGGCGCGTGCGTGTCGGTTGCGAGCTGCCGCAGCCGATCGCTGCGAGGATGGCGATCGAGGTGAGCGCGAGTACGGAAGAGCGAATCATGGCGTGGGCTCCGTCGCGGGCGTCGTTGCGGGGGCTTCGCCACCGCTGGTTGCAGCTCCCCCAGCGACCCCTTCAGGTGCGGGCGTGACGGGCGCAGGAGGTGCGGGTGGCGCTGGTGCTGCGGCGGTCACCTGCGAGCCATCGCAGCTCAGTGTCGCTTGCACACCGCCTGCAGCTTCGCGCGGAATCTCTTCGGCGAGCGGAGGCCCAACACCGTCTGGGTCGGCGCGGCGAATCTGCGTGAGTACGCCGCCCGTGAAGACCTCCCAGCGATCCGGGTTGCCGTCGTTGTTCTCGTCGTACCGAGCCTCGCTGATGACGCCGGCCTGGAACACCTCCCAGGTGTCCGCGCGGCCGTTGTGGCGGCGATCGCGCTCGCTGCGCTCAAGCAGGTTGTTGTTGCACCAGAGCCAGGTGTCGATGCGGTTGTCGAAGTTCGTATCGAGCTCGTTGCGGACGATCTGCCCGTTCTCGAAATACGAGATTTGATCAAGGCGCCCATCGAAGTCGAAGTCGTGCTCCTCGCGGACGACCGTGCGGCCATCTGGGCCAAAGAAGCGCGTGATGTCGATGATGCCGTCGAAGTTCATATCGAACTGCACACAGCGATCGACGCCCGCCTGCTGCACATGCCGGATGTCCGGCGTCCCGTCGTTGTTGACGTCGACGGTGCGGCCCTCGCCGTTGCACTGCTCTCGCACAGCCTCTTCGCCACGGCTGCCCTCGGGCACGTCCGTCGTCGGCATCTCTGGGGTGCTGCTGTTGCACGCAACGGTGAAGCCGAGTGCGAGAGAAGCGACATACACACGTCGAGTGACGTGGCGACTAGGCATAACAAAGCGCTGCATGAGTGGCGCAGCATACGGGACCCCCCACGCTGCGGGCAACCCAGCGAGGCACGATCCTCAAACCGAAACAGCGGCGCGCTGCGGTGCGTTTGTGGCCTCGCGCACACTTTCGTCGCGAGAGTTTTGACAATACGT